>NZ_JBNCAR010000005.1:0-162295 GCF_051280715.1 Thauera sp. AutoDN2
TGTCGCCCTGGTCACTGCCGGCTCCTCCCTGATGAATGTGGGAGGGATTGTTCCGCGTGGGCGCGGGCGGGCAAAGAACGCCGCTCAGTGACCGGTTACAGGGCTTTGTCAGCAGTCTGAGCGGCCCCCGAAGGGGCCGCCAAGTCCAGCAACGCTCAATGCACCAACTGCCGAGCCAGTGCCACCTCCACCGAGTCGCCATCCTGGTTCAGGACATCGAGTCCGGATTCGGGCACGTCGCCCGAGGTGGATTGCGACACCATGATCTTCCTGGCCATCAGCCCCAGGCAGGTCATCTGCGAGGAGCTGGCATAGCCCAGGTAGATCACGATGGCTGTCGTGGGTTCTGGCGGTACTCGATGCCCTTCGTTTTTTTTCGGGGCAGAGGTTCGATCCGAAGATGCCCCGAGGTGGGAGTTCTCACCATGAGCATTACTTCCCCGGAATTCGGATGTCGTACACCCGAATCGAACCGACGCCGCTCGAGAACCGCTTCTCGTCGAATCTCTTCGGACTCAGATACCAAGTCTGTGAAACCTTTCGAACCGAACTCAGTATGGCGGAAGCAAGCGCCTGCATTTTCGTGCCCGTCAGGCCAAGTTCGAAGTTGGCTCCGCCCGTACCGTAGATTTCCAGATACTTCGCGTCGAGATACTCGACAAGCCCGAGCAGATCATCGTTTCCGAATCTGGTGACGGATGCATTTGGATAATTCTGGCAAATGAACTCCGCAGCGTATGCGGCCACCTTGGCGTGCGGTGGGTCTCCCTCCGGAGTGACGATCTCGATTTGATCGAACTCGCGGCGATCCAGTAGGGAGAAGAGGCGTTCGTGCTTCGGCGATGCGAATGCAAGCAGGGCGCGGTTTCGGGACGGATCGGAGACATCATTAAGCAGCTTGATGTCCTTGTACGGTCCGTCTTCTCCAGTCAACAACTCCGCCAGGCTGTCAAGAAAGGCGACAGGATCGTCCGATCGTTCGGCGGCGAATAGTTTCTCGAGGTCTTCTTGGAGCGGATAGTGTCGCTCGGCCGACGCGTGACATACGAGGACTCGCCCTTTGGCGATCAGCTCACTGCGGACCGCCTTGAAGATCAAGGGCTTCGCGAGACCGGATATGTCCACGAGCGCAAGGCCGTCTAGACGCGGGAGGGCGGCGAGCGCCTCGTCATAAGCGGCCTCTACCACCGTTGTCCCCGATTTGCTCCACGCATTGAGGATATCCTGTGAACGCCCTTCCACCGGGTACCTAATCGCGTGTACGGTCTGCGGATTGAGTGCTCCCGCGAGGAATCTGTTCGACGCAAGCGTGCGGTCTTCAAACCCCAATCCCACCAGGGCCGAACTCACCGGGAGTGTGGCAAGCTCGTTCTCGGAAATTTGGCGGATCGAGACCAACACCTTGTCGGCCCACGCCTTCTGATCCGGAGACTTTGTGTCGCTCTCGAATGCGCCGAACAGATCGGCTTGCCCTGGCGCCGTCCTGCGGACGGAAGCTTGTACCGGCGCGGGGGGAGTTACAACAGGCTGTTCCTGAATAGCGACTTCGGATTCCTGGCTGGGTTGGCCGCTGCCCAGGGCGCCGGTTTCGTCAACTTCGTCGTTGATCTGGTTGCGCAACAGGATCTCCTTGGCGGCGGCCACATCGTCCAATTCTAGCCACCTGCTCAAGTCGTCTCCGGACAACTCGAAGCGATCCCTGTCGGCAAGGCCGATGAATGCGGCCAGGCCATAGATCTTTCGATAGCTCAGAATAAACTGCAGGATCGGGTCGGAGTCCTTCGTCTTGGTGCGCGGCGCTCCGCCAGCGAAAACGAAGACGCCGGCATCGATGAGGTCACGAAGTCTGTCGATCTGCTGCTTCTGGCTGTTCTCGTCCTCGGCGGTGACCCTGACGTAGATCGAAGAGTATTGCCTCAGGCGTGCTTTCGATTTTCCTTCCTTCGGCGCATTGCGATATGACCGCACCAGCAGGTCGTGCGCCGTTTGTGCGAACGCGAGGGCGTGGTTCTTGAGATTCCTTGAGTAGGTGGCGCGCCGGTTGAGATCGTAGAGCCGGCGTGCACTCATCTCTTGGAAGCACTCGGACTGGGTTTGGTCCTCAATGGGATATGCGTTGGCGTTACTGCCTCGGCGAAGGATTTCTTCGTAGAGTTTGATGACATCGCCGATGTCACCGACGCAGACACTGGTAAGGCAGGACAGGCCCCTGTATACGCGCTTTTTCTGGCCCGCCCCTTCGGTTGAGGAGGCGATCTCTCTGGCAACCTGTTCCAAGGGTACGTCGCCGAGAATCACCCGCGGATCCCGCTGCCTGGGATGCTGTGCGTGGAGGTCGGCACGCAATTGAAGAATCCTGGCAATGAAGTCCTTGCCTGCGGAGCCGGGAGCACTGATGGTTTTGAAGACATCCTCACCAAGGTCGAACACCGTCAGGTCGCGATCGATTCGAATCGGGTGGTTTCTTCCAGGTGATCGGAGGCCGAGTTCGATCGTCTGCCATTCGGATGTGAACTTGAACGCGCAGATCGGGCTCTGGAAAAGGAGCGCGGAAAGGAGCGCCTCGATCTTGTCGAGCTCAAGATATCGAGTTGATACGTCATCCAGGAGATAGAAGATCGAGGCAGACTCAAACACCTCCGAGCATTCCCTAAGGCTGCTCGCCAGATGGTTGAACACCTCGGCGGGGGCTTGCTTGACAAGATGCTTCTCGTCGCCGCTGACTGTGAGAACGGCAATCCGTTGCAATCGTTGCTCGAGATCGTCAAGGGAAATGGAGTCTCGCAAGTCATCGACCCCCTCCAGGTAATCAGCGACGGCCGAAGCCAAACGCGTGTGTGCTCCGGGTGCGATGGCTGTTGAGTCGACATCACGGAGGTGCATCAGTGCGCGGGCGGCCTGCAGAGCGTAGGCGACGAAGAGCCGAGTTAGACGATATTCAAGCTTGAGGAGCGACTGCTCCCGTAAATCCAGCAACCTTTGGGCGGAAACAAAGAGTCCGACAAAGCGATCATTCCGGATGCGCTGGATGACCGCCTCGGCCGTTTCGTCCTTTCGTTGTGTTGCGCGGGCGTGGATGTCCAGCGCGCGGAGCAGCATCGTCTTGCCGCATCCCCGCATGCCGGTGATGATCTGCGGGCCGGGGCGGGTGATCTCGGTCAGCCAGCGGTTGGCCGGGTCAACCAGCAGCTTGGGGACATCCCACGATTCCAGTGTCTGGGCGTTGTAGTGGTCAGCGAATCCCTTCAAGCTGAGCGGATTCATCCACGGTCGCCAGTGGTGTGATGCTCTGTAGAAAGATTCTCGAACCTGAGCGACCATGTCGGCCGGATTTGGAAGGCGAAGGTTCTGGGGGTCCGCGCGCAGATTGCCGATGATGCCTTGCAGCGCCAGCGCAACCCGAAAATCCCGGTCCTCCATTTGATCCGGCCTTGCGAGCAGCCCGGCGAGAAGGGTGTTGACGTGCTCTGCGATGAACCCCAAATCCCCCTGTCGGTCGTCGGTACTCTTGCTCTCGTCGGAGACACTGCCGAGGTCGATTGCCATGACCTGCAGCATGGGATCAATCGCGTCAGGTCGTCGCGATTCAGGGCGGAGTCTCTCGACGATGAGGTTTTCGGAGTGCAGGTCGTTGTGGTTAAGTTTGTTAGCCTCCAATTCGGCACGAAGCTGCAACAGATCGATTGCGACCTGACAGATCGACGCGGCACTGGGCGGTGTCCTGCTGTTGACGAAGTCCTTTAGAAGATCGCCTTCGACGTAGTCGAGCACGGTGACGTGGCACGGGATACTGGTCGCGGCGTCATCAGTAAAGACGACGGTCTCATCAGGGATCGCGTCGATGATGTCGACTGCATGCGTCGCGCTGGCCGCCAGCTCGGCGTGCAAACGGACCTCGTCTAGAAACGGTGTCTTCTTGAACGGCGCAAAACTATAAAAGGCGACAGGCGATATCTTGATGACGTACTTCTTCCCGACGAATCCGGCTTCCGCGACGTATGCGGCGCCGTAGAATCCCCTTCCGAGATGCTTCGTGATCCGGTAGTTGCCTATCTTGGTCGGCGGATGGTCCAGGACGAGGCCGTAGGTGCGCCCGCAGGATGGGCACTTGTCACCCAATTCCCTTTCCGCATAGTCCTTTGAAGGACAAAAGAAGCAGCAGTATTTAGCCATTGATTGCCTCGAAATCGGGTCCGTGCGGGAGACGGCTCGGAGTGCCGACTACCTCGTCGAGCCTGTGAATAACGTCCGGCATCAATGATTCGGGCGCCCTAACCGTCGCGATCGGAGTGCCGCCGGGAGCCCATTGTCCCGGAGGGATGAGAAGAACGAGTCCAACCGGATCCGGAAAAGGTTCCTGTTCCGATATGAACATGCCCTGCCATTCGACAAGTCGGTCGCGAAGCAGGTCCAAGTGGTAGAAGCAGAATCCATCGTGTGCCGCCAGGACATGTCCGGTGTGGGCCTTTCTCGTGTCGCGTACAAGCGCATCGAAGTCGTCTGGATCTGCGCCTTGGGCGATGAGGTTGTCGTCGAAGTGCCGGCGGAGCGCTGCGAAGGATGCCTCTGCGACCCTCGCGCGAAGGTCGGCGGGAAGGCAGGCCAATGCGAGCGTTCGGCAGGTCTCGACATGGCTTCCCAGCCAGGGGGAGCATGTTCCACGGAAGACATCGTCAAGCGCGAGCAGGGATTCCCGCCTTCCGAGATAGGGCTGGTATGGGTACCGGGCATCGGTCAGAACCGGTGACGCCTTTATGCCGAGAGTCCGTGCAGCCTGTACAAACAACCGTGCATTTGCTGCAGCGATGGTTATGTTGCTGCCAAAATTGCCATGAGGAGCGACCCGGATGTCGAGACCTGCATGCTTGACGCCGACGGCAAGCTTCTTCGACAAAAGACTGCCGGCCACCAAAGACGGAATGGTTTGCGCATTCATGGCCTGCCGTAATTTGAACATCCGCCCGTCAAGCGGCGCCATCCGGCCCTTGGCGAGGAAGTGGGCGTATCCGGAAGCGTCGATAATCTGAAGTATCTCTCGAACGGATAGTTCAGTCCGATAGCCGGGGATCTGACCAAGGCAATCGATCCCACCGGCTGGCCGACCCGGTACGCCGAGTTTCGGAACGATCGCTCCTGCCGCACGGAGATATAGCGGCGTCAGAAGCGTACTTAGCGACGCAGGACCGCCCGTGGATGCGACGTCGGCGGAAACTGCCCCGTCTACGGTTATGCATTCGCCTGAAGCAGCCAGGATCGTCGCCAGCTCCGCCGCCACGGCGCCATCGTTCGGGAAGCGCGCGGCGATAATGGCAATTACCGTGCGTATATCGTCGTCCGAAGGATCTTGGAACAGTGAAGCGAGGAACCCGGTATCGGTCTCTGGGGCGTCCATCGTCGGTTCCTTATTGAGCGATATGGTTCTGTTCTGTTTTCACGAGATCAGCCATGCAACCATTTTTGCAGACATTCGCGGATTGTAGTGAGGTCGGCATTGTCCTGCGGGATTTCGGCGATCTTGAATCGCGCAAGAGTGGTAACCTCCTCGGCGCTAGGCTCAATCTCTGCACTACCGGACAGTAGCTTCTTGAGTGCGGCCTTCGCGTCGATCGAGCCCGCATCGGAATGGCGTCGAGTAGGTTCAAACGCCTCCAAAATTATGTGTTCCGGCAGTTGTCTAGGGAAAAAATCCAGATGTTTGCGTAGCCAAGCCAGATAGCTGAGTTGGGCCTTGATTTTCGCTTTCTTGTGAGCAGCCTCATCGCGTCCGCCCTGGATATGGTATTGAGGCTCAAATCCGAGCTCCTGCTTGATTCGGCTATCCAATTGCGCATGCTCGGCGGGCGCTATCTGGGCAGGATCGCTGAATTCCTTCACTTTCTTCTGGTCGCCGTCGAGCAAGACGAAAACTTCATCACCGGAAACCATGGCAGCCGGCCCCAAGTACTTGAGAATGGACTCGGCGCCACCCGGAGCCACCTTGACCTCGAGTGTCTCGCGGTCGCCGGGATCAAGGCCTTTGGCCGCATGGAGAACAAGCTGCTCTGCCAAGGAATCCTCCACAAGCACTCGACGCTTGTTCTGCGGCGGTCTTCCAAGGCGGTTCAATGCCGCTGCGGGAGAGCTACGGGGGAGAATGCGGGATTGGGTTTTTCCGTTATCCTCGAACACCTTGATTGCTTCATGCGGTAGGCCGGTTAAAAACTCGCTCGAGTGAGTCGAGATAATTATCTGGTGCTTCTTCAGCTTGATCTGATCCAGCAAAAATCTGAGCATAGACCGCTGGGCTCCGGGGTGGAGAGACGTTTCCGGTTCATCGAGCAGAATAAGTGAGTACTCATCTGCGGCCAGGACGTCGACAACCGCGCTCACGGCAGCAATCTCGCCGCTCCCCGCAAACGCTTCGGAGTATTCCGCCCCGCGTTTGAAAACGACGCTCAGATCTCTACCTCTGTTGCCGGGGTAAAGGGAATGCCGAATGAGGTGAGCTGAATCATAGGAACGGCCGAGAATTCTGGATGCCTCGGTGAGCTCATAAGGCTTAAGCACGCGGTTCTCGAATATTCGCTCGCGGCGCCCCATCTTGTACGACTGCTTGATATCATCCTTCACCGTCTTGAGTCGACGCGCCGCTCGCAGCATCACATCGCGCTTGTTTCCTCCGCCAAGGTCGTCATCGAAGTAAAAGTAGCGGTCGAAGGAACCAAACAACGCCCTGAAATTGATGTAGACGACCTTTCTTCGAACAGGATTCCAGCGATCCTTTGCCTTCCCCTCGAAGTCACCCTCCGGCATGGGTGCCATTCCGTCGCTCTTGCTCCAACGGTATGGCTCCCAATAGTCCTTCTTTTTCCCGATACGTGCTTTCCGAGTTTCAACAACCCCGCCGAAGCCCTCGTGCCAGTAGCCGTAGAAATAACGCTGAGGGTCCCTATTGCTATCCTCGATGGGATCTAAGTCGGTGGAGAACCAGAATTTGGACGTCGAGTGTCCGTACGGCATCCCCCATAGCGCATGTAGCAGCGAGCTCTTGCCGATCCCGTTAGCGCCGACAAGCGCGGTGAGGGGGAACTCGAAATCGACCCGTGTTCCCGACTCAATGTTTTTGAACCTGGGGAATGTCGCGTGAGTTATGTAGTGCTTAAGCGGCTTGCCCGGGGCGAAGTTCTTGAGCGTATCGACAAGCGCGATGATTTCTTCATTCTTTGACATTCGGCCACCGAGTCGTTGCCTGTCACTGCCCGGCCAAATGGCTCTTTATCGCCTCAGCCTGCATGCGCGAAAAAAGCGGAGGGAGGGCATTTCCGATCATCTCGGCGGCGGCGTACTTGCCCCGGCGCAGCGAGAACACATAGCCAGGCGGAAAGCTCTGCAGGAGCGCCGCCTCGCGAAGGGTGATGGCGCGGTCCTCCGTGGGATGAAGAAACCGCCCCTTCGAGGGGTTGATGCAGCCGCCGGTGATAGTGGGCGCAACGTCGTCCCATCGCATACGACCGTAGACGTCGTAGAACCCGTCCTGTTTTTCGTGGCATTTGAGGACCAGTCCTGGGGATAGAGCCGTCCTGCTGCCGCCGTCCTTCGGGATGGCCTTGATCAACTGACGCACGCGTTCGCTGCGCTGCTCACCCAGGCTGTGGAGAGGGTCATTTTTCAGGATATGATCCGGCAGCTTTCCGATCGTATCTCTTACCGTCTTACGCCCTTTCACCGGTTCGATGTGTGAGATTCGACCCAGCCGTGACGCGAGGACAACGAGTCGCTTGCGACGCTGGGGCACACCGAAATCAGCGACATCAAGGATCTGATCGGAGATTTCGTAACCAAGCTTGCGCAGATCCCTCTTGAAATCCAGATAGCGGGTATAGCGTGAGAGATTGGGCACATTCTCCAGCATCACGACTTTCGGCCGCATTTCGCCCACCACCCGGAGAACCTCATCAATAAGCCGGTTACGGGGATCGTCCATTCGCTCTCTCTTGTTGTTGAGTCGGATGCGGGAAAAACCCTGGCATGGGGGGCAGCCGGCCAGCAAGTCGAGTTCCCCCGTCGCGATGCCGCAGGCGTCCAAGATCTCGGAAGCCGAGATGTTGCGGATATCGGCATTGAAAAGCCTCACCTCGGGGTGATTGGCGGCATACGTTTCCGCAGCGAGTGCATCAATCTCCACGGCCGCGCCCACGGTGAAGCCCGCATCACGGAGGCCTTGGGTCAGGCCGCCGCAACCCGAAAATAAATCTATGGCCATGCGCATATTGGACTTCTTTTTCATCTTGACGGCTGCCGTGTGAATCACTCGTCTGTCGTGGTTGTAGTTCTCTTTTTTGCTCGGGAGGCGCCTTTCGCGCCCGGTTCCACTGGTATTCCCCTGCTCTCGCAGTAATTGATCACGAGTGTCTCGATCATGTTCGACAGTGTCCGGTGCTCCCGCTCGGCCGCGATCCGCAGCAGCTCCTTCATCCTTGGAGAAAACCGCAGGTTCACCGTCTCGGTCTTTCGTTCGACATCGCCCATTGATTGACCCTCATGCCTATCGCGTGGCATCCTATCGGAATGTAACGCAAATGTAAAGATGATGTGCGTCGACCGCACCCGATTCAAGCCGCCAAGTCGATGCGATGCAACGGAAGAAAATACGTAAACTCTACCCGCTGACCAAGTCGGAACATATGGCACGCGTCTGCGGGGCGGATACGGGGCAGGAGATGGTCCTGCGCCGCGCTCTCTGGCGTGCCGGACTGCGTTACAGGGTGCGTCCAAGTGTTCCGGGGCGGCCGGACTTGGCCTTCGTCGGCTGCGAGATCGCGGTGTTTGTCGACGGCTGCTTCTGGCACGGTTGTCAAGACCACTACAAGCCCCCGGTCACCAAAGCATCGTTCTGGTCTGAGAAGATTGCGCGTAACCGGCAGCGTGATCGGGAGGTGGAGAACGCGCTTGGCGCGCTCGGCTGGACGGTTTTGCGCTACTGTGAACACGAAGTGGAAGGCGACCTGGCAACCGTCGTAGATCGCATACGAGCAGCGGTTGCTCGGTCTCGGGCGGACGGTGCTCGCATATTTCGCGAAGCGGGTCGCAAAGTACGCAGCAGCTGACAAGGAGAGCCATGGGGATCACGACAAGATCGACTCGGTCCGCAGAAGGATTTGACCGGCGCCCAGAACCGGGCAGTCTTTAACTGGCTGCTTGGGCTGAAGTCTCTCAAAGAGGCAGCCGGAAAGGGCATTGGAGTCCGTCATTTCTATCGCAACGCGGAATGAGTAAAAGGAAACGGCCCCCGGAGGGGCCGCCAAGGACCGAGCAGAGCTCAGCGCATCAACTGCCGCGCCAGCGCCACCTCCACCGAGTCGCCATCCTGGTTCAGGACATCCAGTCCCGATTCAGGCACGTCGCCCGAGGTGGATTGCGACACCATGATCTTCTTGGCCATCAACCCCAGGCAGGTCATCTGCGAGGAGTTGGCGTAGCCGAGGTAGACCACGCGCACCGGCTCCTTCTGGCCGATGCGCCATGAGCGCCGGGCGGCCTGCTGCAGCGAATACACGTTGTACCCGCTCTGGAGGAACACGATGGTCGGGAACTCCAGCAGGTCCAGGCCGGTTTTCACCAGCTCGGGATTGGTGATGAGCACGTCGATGCCTCGGTCCAACTGCTCGGCGATCCAGTCCTCGCGGCGGGAGGCCTCCACGCTTGCGCGCAGTACCGCCACCTTGAAGCCTTCCTGCTCCAGCAGCACCTTCAAACGCGACGTGGTGTCGCGCGTGCCGGTGTAGACCGAATAGACCAGGGTCTTGCGCCCTTCTGCCTTCTCCTGCTTGCAGATCTCGATCAGCTCACGTTCCTTGGGCATCACCTCCAGCTCGTTGAACTGAGCCGGAACGAACGCCAAGGTGTTGCGCGTGCGCGGATGCACCACGGTTTCCGACCGGAAGCAGCAGTCCGGCCAGGCCAGCAGCACGTTGAGGACTACACCGAGCAGCGTCGTGTCGCGCTTCGCCAGGGCCTGCTTCAGCTCCTGGGTCAGCCGACCCGCCAGATCGCGGTAGGCCGCGGCCTGCGCCGTGTCCATCGCGACTTCGCGGAACTCCTCGTCGTAGGGCGGCAGCACATTGCCACCGATGTCCTTCAACTTGAGGAAGACCGTGAACGGTAGGACGCAACGCAGCACGCCCTTCGGACCGAAGCCCGGCGCCTTGACCGTGCGCACCGATACCTTGGTGCCCTTGGCCGTCTTGTGCGCCGCGCCCATGCTCTCGGAATAGATGTCCTTGAGCACGCCGTGATCGCGCATGAACGCCATCGCGGCCGACGTCATGCTGCCGCTCTTCGTCGGCCGGTAGCCGTCTTCGATCATCCGCCCCGGCAGGGCTCGGAACAGCAGGTGGAACAGGTCGTCGCCGTAGCCGCCCATCAGTGTGCCGGTGAGCAATAGCGTCTTGCGCGCCTTGGCCGCCAACACGCCCATGGCCTGGCCCTGTGCGGAGCCGCCGTTCTTGTACTCGTGCGCCTCGTCGGCGATGAGCAGGTCGAACGTGCCTTGGGGAAGCTGCCTCTTGATGAACTCGGACGGCTGGTAGCCGCCCTCGCCGAAGCCGAACTCCATGTTGGCCATCGCGCGTTCCATCCGGTGGGCTTGCCGATCCGAGAAGACCAGCTCGCCGTTGCCATCCATCAGGTTGATGAACTCGTGGATGTTGTCCCCGAGCATCGACGCGAGGAAGGCGTCACCGAACTTTTGCATCAGCTTCTGCGCGGTGACTTCCCCGATGGTTGGAATACGCTTCAGTGCCTTGAGCACGGTCGAGGACTGGTCGCTGGCGGACAGGCCTCTGGGACGGATCAACGACCACAGCGGAGCACGGCAGTGGCTGCATTTGCGGCGGGACTCCTCGGCTTCGAGTTCGACCGGGTTGATCGGCTCGCCGTCGAGGTCGGTGATGACATGCCCGCAATCCGGGCAGGCCCCCACGTCGCCGTGAGGCGCGCGCCGCCGAACGAAGACAGGTTTCCAGTGGAACCCCATCCGCATCCGCACGCGGCCCAGGACGAAGAACTCCTGGCCCTGCGCCGGCACGCCCAACTGCTCGCGCAGTTTCAGCAGCTTGACCAGCGTGTCCGGGCCATTGAGCACCCAGACCTTGGCACCGGCCACCGTCTCCTGGATTTCGCGCCGCCACTTGTAGACCAGGTGGGGTGGCGAGAGCACCAGGGTGCGGCGGTAGCCTTCGGCGTTGAGCACGGCGGCCGTGGCGATGCCGACGGTCGTCTTGCCGCAGCCCATCTCGCCATTGACGATCGCGGCGCGTTCGCCACGATCGACCAACAGCTCGGTGACGGCATGGACCACATCGGCTTGCGCCGGGAACAGCTTGCGCTTGAGCGCGGCGAGGATCAGTTGCCGATGCACCCGCACCTGGCCGGTGTAGACCGGAGGATTGGCGCGGTTGAGCGAATCGAGCAGCTCGTCGCCGAACTCCGATACGAAGTCCTGCAGGCTGAGCGTGAGGGGTGAAGCGGCCGCTTCGAGCAGGTCGCCCTGCGCAGCGGTTTCGGGAACGGTTTCGAGATCGAGGGACATGGTGATGCTCCAAGGAGATGGGGCATGCACCTCCCCCACGGGGCGGTGACATGCCCCTGGGTGGGAAGAAAGAAGCGGCAAAGTAACGTGTAGGTGCCGCTGGATGCGGATCAGTATTCGCTGGGCAACAGCAGCGTGGTGACGCTGCGATCCCATTCGGTGATGATCCAGAGCTTCAGGTCGCGCGTGACCTGGTAGGACGAGAACAGACGATCCTCGCCGGACTTCAGCGCGGCGTCGTTCTGCCGTCGATCGCCGTCGCACAGGTCGCCCCAGTCGCCGTGAAGATGGCGGCGCAGGTACGGCGTGGGGTTGAGCCGGCCCTGTCGGACCAGCTCGTCGACGCCGGCGGTCATGACCACCTGCCCGGGCGAAAAGCGTGCTTGTGACGCGAGGTTGAGGACTGCGAGTGCCATGGTGGTTTCTCCTTTTGGAAGAAGGGGCCACGGCACCCCATCGGGGCGACGTGACCCCGGTGGGTGGATGAACGCGACGGCGAACCGTCAGGGAACAGCGATCAGCGGATGGTCAGCACTTCGCCCCACGTGGGCGAGCCCAGCGTCAAGTCCCATGCACGAATGACCGGCACGAACTTGTCGGTGAGGATGCGCGTCTCGGCCACGGAGCCGTCGTCGCGTTCGGTGTATTCCGTCTGGAGGGTCTTCTCCTTGTGGGTATCACCTTTGACGACGAGCACGCGCCCGCTCTTGGACGTCACCACGCCGGAGATCCCGCCCGCGGCCAAGGCCAGGGCGAGATGCCAGTGCGACAAGGCCCGCGCGGGCGGACGCAGCGATTGCTGCGCGGCGCCCAGGTGGGTATCGAGCGCCGGCCAGAGTCCTTGCAGCCGGCCGACTTCATCGGCGAACTGCTCGGGCTCCATCGTCACGCGATAGAAGTGCTCCGGCTCGGCCGGGCTGGCAGGGACGGTGTACGGCAGGAACGGCCATTCGAGCGGCAGCTCCTCGGCTTCGGCGTCGCCCTGTCCGATCTGCAGCAGCAGACCGCGCACGGCTTTGACCGAATCCGATGCCTGGTCGCGTTGACGAATCCTGCGACCGAAGATCACCACCTGCTTGAACTGCGTTTCCACCGCACGGTAGATGCGCAGTTCGGCGAAGTGGCGCGTCAGCCATCCGACCAGCTCGGCGTCGAGCACGTAGGACGGCACGATGAAGACCAGCACGCCACCGTACTGCAGCAGCGGCAGCGCGCGCTGATAGAACAGCTTTTCCAGCCGCGCACGGCCCTGGCCCTGATAGCCGATGTTGCCGTTCACGTCCTTGCTCAGGTCGCCATACGGCGGGTTCAGCCACAGCAGCCCGAAGGACTGGCGCGAGATCAGCGTGTCCATCAGGTCACCGTGGATGCAGCGATCGACCAGTTGCCGTGCGTGGCGGGCACGCTCGGCGTCGTACTCGACGGCGAAGGCCTGGACCTGCTCGCGCCCGAGGGCGTGGGCGGCTTCGGCGATCGCCACGCCTTCGCCGGCGCAGGGATCGAGGATGGCCATGGAGCCGGGAGACGGCGCCAGTGCGGACAAGGCCCGCTCCAGCGTCGGCTCGTCGGTGGGGAAGTAGCCGTTACGAATGAAATTGCGCGCCAGGCGCGGAAACATGAGTGCCATGGATTTCTCCTGGTGATGGATGAGGGAAGGCGGGCACGCGCGGCGCGCATGCCCGTGGGGATGGCTCACGCCACACGCCGAAGCGGTGCGTTCGCGGCCAGTTCGTACTGCGTGGCGCCGAGGGTGCCGTTGCGGATCAGCTCGCCCAACGCCTTCGTCAGCACCGGGACATCGAGGGCCAGCCGATGGCCTTCCAGCGGCCCGAGGGCCAAGGGAAGACCGGTCAGCATCCGCCGTGTCTGCAACAGTTCCAGCACGGTGTCGCGCCAGTGGTCGAGCAGTGGCAGCGGGCAGGTGTCCTGCACCAGCGTCCACAGCCGGTCGAGCCGGTGAGCGGAATCCCTGGGCAGAAGCGCCAGCGCGCTGGCGTTGGCCTTGTCTGGCTTCACGCAGCGACGATCGAACAGCCACACATTCGTCAGCGAACCGAACAGCGTTCGCCGATAGGCGCGGGTGATGCGCTTTTCCAGGTTCTCGACGTTGCCGACGAAGACCGGGATGGATGCGCCCTGCTCGGTGATGACGTGGAACTGGTCCAGTCCCTGTTCATCCCGGCCGAGGGTCAGGCGGGCGAGGAACTCCTGAACGGCGGTGTCGCGCGCCCAGATCGAGAGAAAGACCAGATTGCCTTGCTCGTCACCGACGCAACCGTCGGCCATGAGGTCGGGGCATTCGTCGATGCGGTACAGCGGTTTCGCGGAAGAAGGTGCAGGCATGGTGATGTCCTCTTGGAGATGAAGGAGCAACCACAGCCCCCGGGGCCATGCTCGCCCCGGTTGGGTGAAGGAAGATGCGTGCCGCTAGACAGCGCGCCCCGCGTGGAAGCGGTGAACCCGCTCGCGCCACTCGGAGCTTTGCACCGGCGCCATGTCGAGATAGCGCAGCGGGCACGAGTAGTAGTACGGATGCACGGACTCATCGAGGGACTTGTAGCCCCAATCGCCGCCCGAGCTTTCCAGCAGATGGCAGCCGATGTAGCAGACGGACTCACCGGCCGCGAGGCCCATGACGCCCGCCTGCCCGGCGGTGACGCGAACCACGGTCCACAGAACGTCGCCGTCCAGCGTGTGGTCGATGACTTCGCAGCAAGCGCGTTCGGACGCCTGCGGAGCGAGCAGCTCGCGGATCAACTGATCGCGCGTCTGACGAACGAAGGTCCAGCCCATGAGGGTCTCCTTGAAGAAAAGGCCGGAGCCCTCCCCGTCGGGGGAGAACCCCGGCGGGTGGCGGAATGCCGCGCAAGGCGGCGGATGGATCAGGCAGCTTTGAGGTGCCAGTCCTGGGACAACGGAGCGAACTCGTAGCCGAGCTTGTCGAGACGGTCGCGCTGCTGACGCAGCACACGACGATCCACGGTCGCATCCAGCTTCACGGTCTCGCCCAGGGGCCACAAGGCACCGAACAGCGCCGCGTCGTCTGCCTCGGCCGAGGCCGCAGCGGACACGGGAGCCGGTTCGCTGCCGAACGGCGTGGTATCGACCAGGGGATCACGCGGACTGCGCGACTTCGCCTTCGGCTTGGCCGGGGGCGATGCCGGCGCGGGCGTCTGCGCTTCCTCGTCGATCGGATCGACTTCCTGCGGACTCAGCCGGCGGGCCTCGTCGCGGCTCAGGGCGTCGATGTTGGATAGCGTCATCCCGCCCAGATGGGCGCGGATCTCGATGACCATGCGGCCGTTGGCGTTGTACGTGGAGGGGCGAATCTCGACGATGACGAAATCACCGTCGTACTTGCCCTCGCGGTACTGATCGAGTTCGGCGTTCTTCACGACGAACTCGCCGATC
This sequence comes from Thauera sp. AutoDN2, assembly GCF_051280715.1. Classification (NCBI taxonomy): domain Bacteria; kingdom Pseudomonadati; phylum Pseudomonadota; class Betaproteobacteria; order Rhodocyclales; family Zoogloeaceae; genus Thauera; species Thauera sp. AutoDN2. The sequence goes on from NZ_JBNCAR010000005.1 coordinate 14,981, forward strand.
GAGGTCGCCAGGCGGCCGACGTTGAAGTCGCCGTTCCTGCCGTGGATGGTCTTGATGGCCAGTTGGCCGGGGATGGTGATCATGAAGGTCTCCTGCTGACGAAGAGAAGACAAGGCCCCGGGGATGGGGCCTTGCGGATCAGAACGACTCGGCAACGGCCAATGCGGGGGCATCGGCTGCGTCGTCGGCAGCATCGGCGACGGGCTCGGAAGGCTCCGGTGCCGAGGCTTGCTGCGCAGCGGGCGCGTCGGACGTCACAGGGACTTCCGGCTCCCGCTCGTCGGTCTCGGTCGGCTTGGGTTCGGCCTTGTAGACGAGCTTGCCGTCGACCTTGATCCAACTGACGAACAGCAGGCGGGCCTTGAGGCTCACCCCCTGCTCGCCGGCACGCTTGCCCTTGGAGTAGGTGAAGGTGTCGGTCCACAGGTCGCCCATGCGGAAGCCGATCATCACCTTCTTCTCGGCGTCGACCGCCTGAATGCAGCGGCGCACCAGGTGCTGCGCTTCCGATCCCGATACGCGCGTGTCGAAACGCACATACGAGACGTCATCGCTGGGACCGTTCAGGGCTGCGATGTCGCAGGCCAGGAACGCATCACCTTTCTTGGGCTTCACTTCGCGGATGCGATTGAGATACCCGAGGCCGGTGATGTGCAGATCGAAGTAGGACTTTCCGGTAGAAGTGGTCATGGTGAATCTCCTGAGAACAATGAGGCGGAGACACACCCGACCCAAGGCGGGGAAGGTGTGGAACCCCCGCGTGGGTTGATGGAACAGCTTGGTGGCATCGCCATCGAGAACCGATGGCCGTTCGCGCATGGATGCCGGTGCGAACTGGAGTGATCAACGCGGTCGGAACCGCGTCGCAGCCTTGAAGATCGTGGCTGCCTGGGCATGTCGCTGACGGACGTCAGCGGAACATGGCCGGAAGCGTGGCGCCGGGATGGCGCGCAGGCGAGCGGCAATCGGCACTCGCGGCTGTCCGCATTGCCGGGAAGAAAGAGGCCCCCGGAGCGGGGGCCAGGGATGGGTGGTCAGTTACCGCTGGGCGTGGGAGGAACCGCCTGCAGCGACAGGTGTGTCGCGGTGGCGGACACGTCGAGGTCGTCCTCGCTGCGCAGGATGCGCGCAAACACGCCCTCCTGCGGATCGATGAACTCGCCGAAGTCGTCGCCACCAAACTCGGCACGCGCCAGCTCCCACCAGTCATCGAACGCATCGACATCCGGGTTGCAGCCGGCGGCATAGGCGATGGTCTTCTGGCGACCATCGGGTCGGCGCTCGCCGCGCTCGGCCAGGAAGTACACGCCCTGATCCTTGACCAGGATGACGCGGCATTGATTCGCCACCGCTTCGGCGAGCACGGGCCGCAGCTCCGTGCCTTTGAATCGAACAGTCATGGGTGGGATCTCCAGTGAGGCAGGAAGAGAGGCTTCCCGCCGCGAGGGCGGGAAGCTGCTGGGAGGTCAGTGCCGGACAGCCTTGCGGCCCGACAGGCACTGCACGCGGATGCGTCTCCAGCTCCCGTCGTCAATGAGCCGTTCCAGCGTCTCGCCGAGGGTGTCGAAGAACACCTCATCGACCCGTTCGACCAGCTCGCCGGCGCGGTGCAGCTCCACCGCGTAGAGGTCGAGGCCGCGCTCATACAGCACGGTGACGCGACCCTGGAACTTCGTCGTGGCGACGGTGAAACCGATGGCCGGCGGCGTGCGGATGATGTCGGCAGGCAGCGGATCGACCCAGGTGATGTCCCGCGCACCGGCATCCACCAGCATGTGGGTGATGCGCCGGAAACCGTCGGGAGCGGGCAACTGCTCCAGTTGGTCGACCAGTTCCTGCAGCTCGGGGCAGCGCGGCTCGGGGATCGGCAGCTTCGCCGGTGCGGACCCGAGCACGAACCGCTTCACCGTGTAGGGCTGGCCGTCGGCGGTGAACTCGGTCTGCTCCTCGGGCGTGTCCGCCCGCTGACCGTCGAAGCGGCGTCTGACATAGGGTTCGACCTGCACCTTGGCGCCCTCGTCGGGCACTTCGGTCACGAGGGTGCGATCGAGCACCGCGAACTCGGCCCGTCCCGTCTTGACGACGATGGCCTCGTCGGTGGTGGCGATGACCTTGCCCTCGAAAGGCTTCGGGTCGATGTGAAAGCCCAGCGTCGAAACCTTGGGCTGGCCGTCGAAGATGTTGAACTTGAACGAACGGACGTTGGAAGGCACATGACCGACAACGAGCGTCGGCATCTGTGCGCGGATGGTTTGGGTATCCATGGGGAGACTCCTTGTGGCAACCAAGGGACTCCCGCCCGCAAGGGAGGTCTGTCCCTTGAGGGTGAGGTGGATGGACGCGGGTGCGCCCGGAGAACGAAGCAACCAGCACGGCGAACCGCGCCGCAGTCTCGAAGGTCTCGACTGCCTGGGCATGCTGCCGGCAACGCCAGCGAACATGCGGCCAGCGTGCGGCACATGGCGACGGCCGTCCGTTGGGAATCGGCAATGCGCTGGCACCGCGTTCCGCGAAAAAGAAGAGCCCCGACGTGGGGGCTCGAATGGGTTGCGGGTTACTCGTCGTCGTAGAGCGTCAGCCCGTCCAGCACGGGCGCGTCGGCATCGAACACCAACATGCGAACGTCGGCGAGCGCAGCCAGGTGCAACACTTCCACGAGGGACTCCGGCACGCCCTTGGCCCGGTGCTCCTGCCGCAGCTCTTCGGCGGTGATGCCCTCGACATGCTGCAGGTTCGCATCCGTCCAGGGCGTGGCGATCAGCTTCACGCCGACCGCCGGGCTGTAGTGAATGCGGAAGGCGACGAACAGAAAACCGCTCGGCGTGGCGATGTCCGCCAGTTCGCCGAGGAAGCGGCCGGCTTCCTCGGTGATGTGCGCCGAACTGATTTCCCAAGCACGGCTGTAGAACCCGGTCTCGAAGCGCAGGCGGCGTACCACCTCGCGCGCGGCTTCCTCGGAGTAGGTGTCGCCGACGTGCAGCGGCTTGCCGGCTTCTTCGGCCATGACGGCGTAGACGAGGTTTCGGGCGATGCCGTGGCTGGGACACTGCGCGTCCAGCTCGGGCGGCACGTTCTGGCCTTCCGTGATCAGCGCGAAGTCGTCGCAGAAGACGCAGGCATGGCGCTCGACCTGGCTGTCCGGCAGGTGCGACTGCGAGACGTGCAGCGCCAGATAGCTCAGCGGGCAGTCGTCGTCGTAGGAAATCGCCAGCAGCCGCTGCACGGACAGGCCATCGTAGCCGCGGACGAAGGGGTTTTTGGAATGGGACATGGGATTCCTCCAGCAGAGGATGGCCGAGGCAATCCCCTGCCGGGGATTGAACCCCAGCGAGTGGATGAAGTGGCAGCCGGTCAGCCGGCCGCGGCGTCGGGCCGCCCTGGTGGCGGGCGGTGCAGATCAGTGGAAGATGCTGATTCGGGACATGGCCGCTCCTGCGAAAAGAAGGAGGGACATGGCCCCGAACGGGGACGCATGTCCCTCGTGGGGTGGGATGAAAGGACGGTGGGTTGCCAGGCGCGGCTCACCAGCCGTTGTAGTGCAGCGTGAGGTCGGCGATGACCTGGCGCCGTTCCAGATCGAGACCGCCGAAGTCGGACAGCCCCTCGAAGCCGCAACGCTTGAGCATCGCACCGCCCTCACGGGAGTTGTAGAAGCTCACCATCGCGGACAGGAACATGCGTTGACCGCTGCTCAGCACGCCCAGGGCGTCGTTGAGCATCAGCATGTTGGGCCGCAGGTCCCACTTGGTGGTGGCACGCTGCAGACCTTCGTGTGTGCCGTCGCCGAACCACTCGTGGCCGGCGATCTGCGCGCCGCGCTTCCATGCCTCGAAGAAGGCCTGCGGTGCAGCGTCGAAGTGCGCCTGTTCCAGCGCCATCTGATCGAGCACGTCTTCGGGTAAAGACAGATTCATGAGAGAACTCCTTGAAGGGTGGGAATCAGGGGTGAGCGCGCTGTGTCCAGGCATGGGTATCCAGGGCGCGCTGTGCTGCGAGGTGGGTCGGGAAATACTCGACGGACTCCCGCGATACCGGGCCTTCGTCGTCTTGCGTGCCGATGTAGTGGCCGGCCGCGCTGCGCAGCACCTGTAGCGGCAAACGCTTGCCGGTCCAGGCCAGCGCCAGCGCTCCACTGCGCACTGCGGTTGCAGAGGAAGATGCAGAAGGTTCAGACATGCCGTGCTCCTTGGTGGGTCGAGGAGCACGCATCCCGTAGAGGATGGAGTTCCCCTCGGGTGGTTGAGAAAAGTGCATCGTCGCCAGGCCGGCGAGCGTCCGCGGTGGGCGATGCGAAGCGGACTGGATCGGTCAACGCGGCGAACCGCGTTGCAGTCTTGAAGACCGGGACTGCCAGGGCATGCCGCTGACGACTGTCAGCAACGCATGGCGTGAGGATGGGCGCGAAGCATGGCTGCCGTCGCAGGGAAAACCGAATCGCGGACGGCCCGCTTTAGGGCAGCCCCGCGTCACGGGACAAGGCAAGGACCAGGGCGCCGAAGGCCACGCGGGCCTTCGGCTGGTGAGGAAGGAAAACCACCTGTGGGCTGCGTCAGCGCGGGCCGTCGTCAAAGCCGTTCGCTGCGTCAGCAATCGCACCCGGCCCGTTTCGTGGCTGGGGCCGGAAACCTCTGGCGTGCATCCACACACAAAGGGAGCCCGTTGTTCCGCCGGCGGGCACCGGCACGGAATACCCTCGGCCCAAGGGGCCTCCTCACGGCTCGCGCGGCGGCAAGGCGTCAGGAAGCCCCTCGTGACCGAGGCAAGGCACACCGATCAAGGGAATGGCGGCGGGCGCGATTCGTGGAGCAATGACCTTCTCGCCCCGTCGCCCGATGGCGGGCAGACGGGGCGCGCACACCGTTGCAGAAGGAGACGCGCGCTTTGGAGTCCCGCGCGGTGCGGGACGTTTGCCTCGCCGCCAGTGAAGTGGCCGGCGCGGCAAGGAGGAAGCGAGGATCAGGACGCCTTGGAGGCAGCGCGCCGGCCCGTCGGGGACTCGATCGGCAACATGCCCTTGCAGTCCGGGTAGCGCGAGCAGGACCAGAACGCGCCGCTCTTGCCCGTGCGCTGCTGCATCGGTGCGCCGCACTGCGGGCAGGCCGGCGCCGGCGGCAGCTTGAGCGAGAGCGTCGCGCCGCGGTACTGCTGCACGAGCTGGCCGACCCACACGGACTGCTTCTCGATGAAGGTGTCCAGCGCCATCTGGCCGGCCTCGATCATGTCGAGCGCCTGCTCCCACACCGCCGTGGTGCCGGGGTCGGCGATGGCCGAGGGCACCGCGTCGATGAGCGTGAATGCCGCGTCGGAAGCGCGGACGGCGCGGCCTTTCTTGACCAGGTAGCCGCGACCGATCAGACCGTTGATGATGTTGGCGCGTGTCGCCTCGGTGCCGATGCCGGTGGTATCTCGCAGCTTCTGTTTCAGGCGCGGGTCGGTCACGAACTTGGCGACGGTCTTCATGGCCTTGATCAGCTCGCCCTGTGTGTAGGGTTTGGGCGGCAGCGTCTTCAGCGCCTTGAGATCCACCTTTCCGACCGGGCAGGACAGGCCCGCATGCAGGGCGGGCAGCACCTGGCTGCGCTGCGCATCCTCGCCATCGGCATCGTCCGGCCCCGGCGTCGCCAGCACCTCACGCCAGCCGATGACGGCAATCTGCTTGCCCACGGCCGCCAGCGACTGACTGCCGCACGAGAACTGCGCTACCGTCCGGTCGAACTCATGGTGCGGGAGGAACTGCGCGAGGTAATGAGCGCGGATCAGCCGGTAGACGGCCAGTTCCTTCTCGTTCATGGCCGACAGGTTGGCGGGCTCCAGCGTCGGGATGATGCCGTGGTGAGCCGACACCTTGCCGTCGTTCCATGCACGCGAGCGCTGTTGGCGATCCAGGCGCTCGATCAGCGGCCGCAGGCTGGGGTCGGTCTTGACCAGGCTGTCGAGTACGGTCGGTACCTCGGCCAGCATGCTCTCGGGCAGGTAGCCCGAATCCGAGCGCGGATACGTTGTCGCCTTGTGCGTCTCGTACAGCGCCTGGGCAATGTCCAGCGTCTCCTGCACGTCGAGGCCCAACTGCTTGGAGCACACCTCCTGCAGCGTTCCCAGGTCGAACGGCAGCGGCGGCCCTTCGCGAACGCGCTCGGCTTCGACCGACAGCACCTGGGCGAAGCCGGCCGTGCGCAGGCGCTCGGCGGCCTGCAGCGCCACCGCCTGTTGCAGGCAACGGCCCGCATCGTCGGTGCTGCCTTGCGGCGGCGTCCAGCTTGCGACGAAGGACTGGCCTGCATGCGAAAGCGCAACCTCGATGGCCCAGAACGGTACGCTGACGAAGCGCGCGATCTCGCGATCACGATCGACGACCAACTTCAGCGTCGGCGTCTGCACGCGCCCCACCGACAGCACGCCGGCATAGCCGGCCTTGCGCCCCAGCAGTGTGAACAAGCGGCTCAGGTTCATTCCGATCAGCCAGTCGGCGCGTGATCGGGCGAGTGCGGAGAAATACAGCGGCAGCGTCTCGGCGGACGGCTTGAGCGCACCCAGCGCTTTGCGGATCGACGCATCGTTGAGCGCCGACAGCCACAGGCGCTGAATCGGCCCGCGGTAGCCGCATAGGTCGATGATCTCGCGGGCGATCATCTCGCCCTCGCGGTCGGCGTCGGTCGCAATCACCAGCTCGCCCGCCTTGGCGATGAGCTGCTGCACCACCTTGAATTGCGCTGCGGTCGCCGCCTTGGGCTCGACACGCCAACGCTCAGGAAGAATGGGCAGTTGCTCGATGGCCCAGCGCTTGTATTGCTCGCCGTAGCCTTCGGGCGGAACCGCCTCCACCAGATGACCGATGCACCAGGTCACGACGACACCCGCGCCGCTGTAGCAGCCGTTGCCGCGTTGGCCGGCGCCCAGCACACGGGCGATGTCCTTGCCCTGGGACGGCTTCTCGCACAGGAACACGCGCATGAAGCCTCCTTGAAAATGTGCGGTTCATCGGATGGGCGTCAGCTTGGCGGGGCCAGGAGATGCCGGCAGCAAGGAAGCCGATTGATGCAGACACCGCTTTGTGATCGGCAGGCGGTCCGTTGCCGGAGCGGTGCGCATAGACCGCAGGAGCCGGCACAGCAAGAGCGTCGTTTCGGGAGGGCGGCTGGAACTCTGTGAACGACCTTGGAGCTATCCCCTGGGGATAGCTCGCTGGTGCATCGCGGGCGTATGACGGTTGCTACAGCCGCCCTCGGGGGAACGGCGATGGGCGAATTACTGTCCGCCGGCGGGCTTGGCGCTGAGCGCCACCGACTCGATGCGGTACGGCAGGATGCCCACGCGCCGCGCCTCGACCTTGAACGTCACCCGCTCGTTCTCGTCGGCGTCCTCCCATTCGTCGCGCACGGTGCGGCCCTCGACCAGCACCCGCATGCCTTTCTGGTACAGCGTCTTCCAGTGCTCGGCGTCGCGGTGCCACAGCTCCACGGGCGCCCAGAAGCCGCCGCGATCTTCGTACTCGCCGTCCTTCTTCGGGATCGGGTTGTCGAAGTAGACGTTCAGGCGAAGCAGCCGGCGTGGCTCGTCGTTGCCGTTCGGAAATTCGCGGTAGTCCGGCGCAGAACCGATGTTGCCCTCGCCGACGAAGTGCGTGCTCATGGTGACTCCTTGGTGGTGGGTGGAACGGACGCGGTATGCCCGTGGACGCGCCGCAGGTAAGCCGCTTCGGCCTGCGCGGCCTTGTTGGCGCATTCCATGGCTTGGCGAGCGATGCTGTGGGTCAGGCTGATCTGCATGTTCAGCACGATGCGCTGCAGTTCGATCGCGTACAGCTCGTCGATCAGCGAGGCCGGCGTCGCGGGGTTGGCCAGCAGGGCCTCCCACAAAGCCACGCCCATGGAGGAACGGTCGAGGTTGCGCCAGCGCAGGAAGGTCGTCCCTGCGCCAGTGGCCTGCTGGGCCAGTTGCACGTCGAGCAGACTGAATGGATAGGCGCGCGCCTGGGGCAGCACGCGCCGCTGCGCCAGGCCAATCACGTCGTCGCGCAGCGCTGCGCACCGGCTGGCCCAGGTCTCCAGACTCCCCTTACCCTTAAAAGGCTGTAAAAGGCCTTTTAGGTAGCCTGCGTGTTCCAGCCGCTGGAAGTCCGCCTGTTCCAGCGCCACGAAGCGCGTGGAGTGGCTGATAGGGGGCGATGCTGTCATGCGCCAGCACCCTCATCGCCCGCCGCACCATCGGCTGTGCCATCTGTGTGAGCCGGCGCATCGGGCTCGATGGCGGGCGCTGCAGGCGGCGTGCCGGGCTTGGTCGTCCGCCGCGCGATCGGTGGCGCGAAGCGCGAGCGGCGCGTGCCTTCCAGCACGTCCTGCGGCAACTCGCCGAACTTCTCCAGCGCCGCTCGCGCCGCCGCGTTCTTCGCCGCGAAGTCGTCGCGCGTCGTGCCCGAGTAGCGGTACTGCTGGGCCAGCGAGAACAGGCTGCGCAGCGCGTGCGCGCCATCGTTCAGCCAGCGCTCCAAGGTGCTGCGGTCGATCAGCGCCGTGTGGTGCGCCAGGATGAGTTTGCGTGCCAGGTCGTCGTAGTCGGCCAGCAGATACACCGCCATGAAGCCGAGCTGGGCGTTCACGAACAGCGGCAGCTTCACCGGCTGCACGTTCATGTTCTCGCCCAGGGACAGCGCCGCTGGCACGTCGGCCAAGGCCTGATCCACCTGTTCGCGCAGGGTCTGCAGACGGGTCTTGGTGTCGGCGAGCTTGTCCTCGATCCGCAGCATCCACCAGTCCGAGTACGGGTCGTCCTGCTCGGCGCCGCGCTTCATCTTGTTCATGGCGCCGATGAAGCCGTTGAGACCGATGATGCCTGGGCGCCCCTCGGTCGGCGCGCGGCCGTGCCAGATGCGCGAAGCGTGGTGCGTGTGCAGCGTCAGCGACATCGCGCTGCGCAGCGATCCGAGATTCAGTTGCAGGGGTTCTGTGCGTTCGTTGGCCATGGGAGCGACTCGCGGTGAATTGGCGAGTCGCCAGCATCGGCATCGGCCGGAAGGCTGTCAGTCAACAAACCGCAGCCCATGCGCGCCCGGTTTGTTCCGCGCGGAAGGCTGTGTGTGCCGGCTATCCCCTGGGGATAGCTCGGCGGATGTGTTCGCGGCTCGCGCGGAGGTGAGACCGCGTTGCGGGGCTATGCTTCGCGAGGTCTGTACCAGGCGGCCCGTTGCCCCTCCACCTCACGGTAGCGAAGCTCGAACAGGCGGCACTCGTGCACCACCTGCCGCCAACTGCTGCAGCCGTACTTGGCTGGAAGCTGCTCGGGATGCCGGTCCGCGATCCAGCGGCCAGCGGCGACAATGGGTGTCCAGCCCTCGACGGCCAACTGCGCAGCGGCCTCGCGCAGCGCACGAACGATGCCGGCGGCCGACCAGTCCACCGTGCCGTCCGGCGCGATGCCATTGACCACCAGGTCGTGGAACACGTCCGACTGGACGAATTCCGCTGCCAGGCGCCGCGCCTGATCCATGTGCTCGGCCCAGCCGCGCAGCTGCTCGAAGTGTTGATCGACGCGCGTGTAGGCGGAACCGAGTTCGTCCTGTGCAGCGCGACACCCGTCCACGGTCCATAGATCGTGCTGGTCGATGAAGTGGTGCACCAGTGTGTTGCGCAGCGATACCAGGTCTTTGAGGTCGGCCTGGGTCTTGGCGTAGTCCTGCGCAGACAGGCTCAGTTGCACGCGCGTGCGAAAGGAAACCACGTCGCCGGGAAGATCGTCGTCGCGTTCCTCGCCACCATTTCCATCGGTGACGACATACGAACCAAACAGTTGTCCGACCAACGTGCCCAGGGTCTTGGTCGCGGCATCTTCAATCCGCGCTGCGCGAATGGACTCCAGCGAATGCGCCGGGCCTGAAATCTCGTGGTGGGCCACGATGGCTTTCATGAGGCGCTCGTATTGTTGAAGGCGCAACAGGCATCTGCCCAGCAAGCGCTGAACGTCTCGCTGTAGTGGTTGCAGTGCGTTTGTGGCGGGGGAAGTCGTCATGTCCATCGTCGGCCGGGCTCGGGCGTGGCTGTCCTCGTCTGATTTACAGGCGACAGTTTCGCCTGTCATTCGGCGGTCGACAATCGAGCGCGGCGGAAAGATGTCTGTTCCAGCTATCCCCTGGGGATAGTCAACATCAGCGATCACGCAAGGCTTCTCGGAGCTGAGCCAGGTAGGCTCGTGCGACCTCGGGGTCAGCCGCACGGGATGCCGGCGGTGACGAGGGCGCAGGTGACGGGGGCGCTGGCGGCGTCGATGCACTTTCTCCGGCCCACGCCTTGAACTCTCCGCGGATCGCCTTCTGGATGATGCCAAACAGGTAGCCGGCCGGGTTGCGCACCGCGCTGTTGTGGCAGCGTGCCGCCCACTCGTCGAGAACGGCCTGCCGCTGCGCTTCGTCCACCTGCTGCAGGGCCACCAGCGCGCCGGCCTGCTGCTCATCCTTCAAGCGCAGGAAACGCTCGGGCAGCCGCAGGTTCTGCAAGGCCCTCACGCGCGGTACTGTACGTACTTCATTTATACGATCATTACGTACTGTACGGTCCTCCTTCGGAATCCGAAGAGAGCCGTCCGGCGCGGGTTTCGGCCCTGCTTCGGATTCCGAAGACGGGCGCGCAGCATTCCGAAGAAGGGCTTCCTGGCCTTCTTCGGATTCGTGGTCGGCACCCTCCTGTGGATAACCTGGCGTCGTCCAGCCATGCCGCGCCATGCGCTGCGCCAGCACCTGCAAGCGGGTCGGCAGCGTGCGGCCGCTGAGCAGCGGGTCTTCGGCAATCTCCTTGAGCGTGTTCATGCCCACGATCTGTACCGCCTTGGCGGCATGGGTCAGCGCCTGGCTGACCAGGCCGAGGTAGTCGGCATCGAGCTGCATCGCCTCGAAGGGCGACAGCGGTTCGTCGTGCAGCACGTAGAGGTTGCCTTGAATGCGGCCGGTCTTCGGGTCGCGCCGTCGTCGCACCAGGCTCAGCCAGCGCGTCAGCCGCAACAGCGTCAGGGCGCGCGCCACGGTCTCGTGCGAGGCTTGTGCTGCGCAGGGCATCGAGGCCAAGTAGGGGCGCAATTGGTCGTAGGTGGGAAAGGCGGTCACGCCGTCGTCGTTGAGCTGCAGGCGGAACACCTGCCAGGCGTTTCGCTCCAGCGGGGTCAGGCGCCGGTCGAGGAACAGTCGGCGCGGCACGCTCTCATGGCGGTTGCCGCTGTAGAGGAAACCGTCGGCGGCCGGCGCTGTTCCCTGCGCCGGCTGCAGGTGCTGCAGGGCCTCGTCGAAGAGCGCGGACAGCGCAACGGGGCCTTCGCGCCGTGGTGCGCCGCCCGTGGTCATGGCCTACACCAGCCCCTGGTCGATCCAGTTGCGTATCGCCGCCCACACCACCGACATCGGCAGGCTCAGCGCCTCGGCCAGGTCCATGGTCAGCGCCAGCATCGCCATGTCGTCGGTCAGGGCGATATGGCGCTCGGTAACGCCGGCCTTCCAGCGCTCCCACAAGGCCACGTCCTGCGCCTCGTCGAGCACCGGATGCCGGCCCTTGCGCTTGGGCAGCCCGAGGATGTCGCGGCGCAGCGCCACTTCCTGATGCGTGAGGCCGTAGAACTTGCTGACCATCTCCGTGCTCGCCCCCAGGCGCAGCATGCGGTCCACCGTGGCGATCTCCCGCTCCACGTCGTGCACCTGGCTCAGCAGCCGCTTCAACACCTCCCGGTTCACCGACACCGAACACCACGACACCGTGGCATTCACCAGCATGCTCACGAGTTCGGGGTGCTTCAGCGCATCCAGCTCCTCCTCGCCGAAGCCCATGGCCTTGCAGCGGCGCAACTGGCCGTTGCGCAGGTCATGCAGGGCCTGGGCGATCACGGCCTGGTTGAGCGGGTGCGGTGCCGACATGCGGGAGCCTCCTGCGCTCAGGCTTCCTGGCCCGCTTCGCCGGCTTGCAGGTCCAGCAGCCGGCGCGCCAGGCGCAGCAGACGGAACAGCTTCACCAGCGCAGCATCGCTCAGGCGTGTGGCCGAGCCGCCATGGCCATGGAGCAGCGCCGCCAGCTCGTCGGCGAGCCGCGCGCGGTCCAATCCGTTCGCGGCGGGCGGCGCCGCACTCAGCGCATGCAGCAGGGTCAGCACCGCCCGCGCGAACGCCGGCAGCGCCCTCGCCTGGCCCACGGCCGGCGCCACGCAGACGAAGCCGATGCCGCCGTCGCTGGCCTCGATGTGGTCGGCTACCGCTGCGTCCCCGGCGATCTCGCGCGCGAATTGCGCGATGTGCACGCGCAGGCGATCCGGCGCGTCCAGCCCCGGCTCGATGTACCAGACATCCGAGATGGGATAGAGCCCGCCAGCCTGCACGGGGATCGCACGCAGCGCGTCGGCCTCGAAGTCGGGCAGCTTGTCGCCGAGCTGGTCCGCGACCATCCGTTGGATGGACTGCAGGCGCTCGGTGGTCGGTGCCGGCGTCACGATGTGCCCTTGCAGACGCTCGTCGCGTTGCCCGTGCTGTTCCTCCGGCGCTTCGAGCGATGCAGGCAGTGTCGCTGCTGGCGCCGGAGGCGCGACCGGCGTGGTGTCGCGCGGCACAGACGAGGCGCGTGGCTGCCGAGGCGCGGAGACCGGCGAGGGCGGTGCCGCAGGCACGACAGGCGCCGCCGGTTCGCTGGTCAGCGCACGCTGGCGGCTTTCGCTGTCGTTGATCTCCAGCGCCAGCGTGTCGTAGTCCGCCTCCAGCAGCTCGGCCATCTGGCCCACGAGCTCGTCCTGCACCCGCTGCGGCGAGAAGTCGTCCGGCTGAGTGTCGAACTGCGTCAGCACGTCCTGAAACAAGGTGGCGAAGTCCACGGCCACGGTGCGGCCCAGCGCACGCCGTTGCCAGGTGCGCTCGCACGCCTTGCGCAGCACCGCGAGCCGGTCCACCTGATGCCGGCCCAATCCGCTGTATAACAGCGTCGGGATCGCCGGCAGCAGATAGCGCACCGCATCGTTCATGCGGCTGATGTGTGACTGCGGCACCGGATAGCCGTCGGCAGTCAGTCGCCGCGCGAGTTCGCTCTGCGACAGCGCCTGGCCGTTTTCCTGCTCGTAGAACTCGCGCGCCTTCTCGATGCCCAACGCCCGCTCGATGAAGGTCAGCCCGCCGCGCAGCTCGTTCTCGGCCAGATGCCCGGTCAGCGCCACGATTTCGCCGCGCGCCGGCCACGGGCGGAACAGGCACGCAATGCGGAAGAAGCGCTCCTCCTTGGTCTCGCTCCACAACTCGCGCAGGATCGCCAGCCGCGTGTTGCCGCCGTTGCGAATGATGTAGTGCGCCTCGCCCGGCCTGCGCGTGATCGCAGGGGGCGCGTCCAACCCGCGTTCGCGGATGGACGCCTTGATCTCCGCATAGGCCGGGTTGCGTGTCACGCGCGGGTCGTGGTCGTAGGGCCGCAACTGGTCCAGCGTCACCACCATCGGCGTGTCGGCGATGGGGTCGCTCAAGGTCGCGGCCGAAGGGCCGCTGCGCTCGAAGCCGGTGGCCAACAGCTTGGCAGCCATGTCCTGCGGCGTCAGCTCAGCCACGGCCGTTCTCCTGCGCCTGCCGGTCGGCGCGGCGAAGTTGCGCGCGGGCATTGCGGTCAGCACGGTGGTCGCTCGCCGTCGAGCTGGTGTAGATCGACGCGCAGCCTTGCTTCGTGAATTTCAGGTGCCCGCCGGACGTGCGCACCACGCGCCAGCCTTCGCCCAGCGCGAACTCGATCAGCGCGCGCAGCCGTTCGCGGCCGCGCGCCAGTTCATGCGCGCTCGCCATGGCCGGCCCCTCCCGCATCGGCCCGGCCGGTGACCAGCGCGAAGCGCTCCCGCCACGTGGGGAACAGCTCGCCGGCCAGCGTGCGCATGGTCTCCAGCGCCGCGGGCGCCGTGCGCCCCGCCGGCTGCCGGTACTCCACCCGGTGCACCGGCAATCCTCGTGTCGCAGCGCGCGGATAGGCTTCGATGGCCGGCACGTCGGTGCCCAGCACCTGCACGCCGGCCTGTTCCTGGAACACCTGTCGCAGCGCCTGCTGGACCAGCCGCGCGTTCGACGACACCGGATGCACACGATTGATGAGCAGGCGCAGCGGTGGCGGCTCGATGCCCAGGTGCCGATACGGCGCGATGTCCTCGATCAGTTGCAGGGTGCCGCGGCGCAGTTCGCGCGCGGCCAGAATCTCCGGCGTCACCGGCGACAGTGCCAGGTCGGACGCCAGCACCGCCATCTCCAGCAGCACACTGCGCGCGCCCTGCGTGTCGATCAACACCAAGTCATAGTGCGTGCGGAAGACGGGAAGCAAATGGCGCAGTCGCAGGCGCCCATCCGGTGCGTGCAGCAGCAGCGTGTTCAGTTCGCCGCGGTCGTCGTTGGAGAGCACCAGGTCCAGGCCCGCGATCGCGGTGCGCGACACCAGTTGCTCGATGCGCCGCTCGTTGAAGGCCAGCATCTCGTAGATGCCGCCGGGCGCGCGCACGTCCAGCGTGAAGTAGCTCGACAGCGTGGGCTGCACGTCCAGGTCCAGCAGCAGCACGCGCAGCCCGGCATCGGCGATGAAGCCGCCCAGGTTGGCCGCCGTCGTGGTCTTGCCCACGCCGCCCTTGGTCGAAATGATGGACACCACCTGCATGGGCTTCTCCTCGTCGAATGGCATGAACCGAGAAGAAGCGTCAGGCGCGTTCTTTGAGGCGATCGGCGATCCACTGTTCGATCTCCACCGAGTCCCAGCCCACCGCGCGCACGCCCAGGCGCAGCGCCTTGGGGAACTTGCCTTCCTTCATCAGGCTGTAGATGTGCGCGCGCTTGAAGCCGGTCTTGGCTTCGACCTCGGCGCGGCGCAGGATGCGGTGCTCGGGCGGCAAGGCCGGCGCGATGGTCTGCGAAGACATGAGAGGCACTCCTTGACGCTCGATGGCGTTGTTCAGAAAGTGCCTCGCATTCCATATGCTGCTGCTGCGAGATTCACTGCAACTGCAGAACACACAACTGCAATTGCAGTCTGCTGTTACAGGCTCAGCGCGATGCCTCCAGGTGGCGACGCGCCTGTGCCAGCTTGCTCCACAGCGTTCGCTCGCTGATGCCGGGCCGCCCTTCATGGTGGGCCAGTAGTGCACTGATCACCGCATCCATGTTGCGGAAGGACGAGTAGGCAGAGCCCGCGGGGGACTTGCCCAACAGCAATGTCAGCAGGCCGCCAATGATATTCAGGTAAGTCGATTCGCTGCGCAGGCCCGGTTCACTCGTATCGCCCTCACGAATGCTAATGGCATGCTCCTTCGCCAACGCTTCGTGCTGTGCCTTCAGCGCCGCATGTAGTTGTGCGAGTTCGGCAAGCTGCAGCTTGGCGGCCTCGCGATCGGCCAGCAACACGTTCAGCATGGCGACGCTCACCGCAGGATGCAGTTCGCGCTCGATGCCGTCGAACAGGAACGGAGGCCGCTCGCCGGGGTAGTAATGCGACATCCACGCCTTCAGGTCGACGTGGCGCACGATCAACGCAGGATCGTCGAGTGCGGGGCGCTGAGGTTCCTGCGCCATGCCTGCCTTGCCGTAAGACAGTTCATCGTGTGCCAGTGCGTCGAAGATGCGCTCGGAGAAAAGGCGCAGCAAGGGCCAGCGCGGAAAGTCGTTCGGCTCAGGCATGGCACGTGGCCCGAGCGTTTCCAGAATCCGCGGCTCAAAGCGCAACAGACCCGCCCAACGGACGGCCGCCTCGATCGGGCGGTAGTAGATCCTGGCGCCAAAGGCAAGGCAACTCGATTTCTCCATGTCGCGCGTCCCATCGTCGGATCGAACTGCGGCAGACGCGCACAGCCCAAGTGGGCGAGGCGATTGCCCAGAAATCCGGATGAAGCGCAGGGCCGGCCGGCATCGTGGAAGGAGGCGTTGCATCGGCGCTGACGGCCGGCCAAGGGCAAACTACATCTTGCTACGCTTGACACTCCTCAACCATAATGCGGGCGCTTTGTCTTTGGACCGGCACGCGGCTAGGTGATCGCGCAACCCTGGAATCAAGCAAGGGTGCCGCGCTTTACCCGAAACCTGGTCAAAGTTTTCCGTAGGAATTCCAACGGCGTAAAGTGCCAATGCGTCAACAGGATGAGCCGGTTTGCAACCAGCAAAAGCTCATGCGTTCCGCGTCAGTGAAATGACCGCGGCGGCGAGCCCGCAGGCGGGTGCTGGAGTACGGAAGGGCGCAGCAATTGCGTCGAAACTGGAATCAGTACAGCGCATGAGCCATGCAGATCGGGTCAGCCGCAAGGCCAAAAATGAATCGCGCAATCCGAGAAAACTAGCCGCGCACCTTCCGATAGATCCGCGTCAGATCGCGCGTGATGTGCTTGCGTCCTGATGACATACACGTTCGGCGCGTTCGATGAACCGCTGCAACGGCTCCGTCATGCCACCCTCGGTTCGTAACAGATAGGTGGTTATCGATGCGCTCTGACCGGCCAACGGGCGGACAACAACATCCACCGGCTGGCAAGTTGCCAAGTGCGCGGCAGTGGAAAAACCTAGCCCGTACCCTGCGGCCACCAGCGTCAGCATCAGCCCGTGAGAAGCGGCATACTCGGCCACAATCGGTTGGACATCGACAGAGCGGAACAGTCGTTCGCTCTGCTGATCGCAACCTTGGCATGCCCGTGGATCACAAAGTACCAGCGGATAGCTCACCACTTCCTGCAACGGCACTTCCTTGAAGGCTACAAGCGGGTGCCGTGCGGGCAGGATCACTACCAAGGGGTCGGCCCACAACGGCTGAGCAATGATCCCGTCCTCCACTTCATTGACCATTGCAAAGCCGGCGTCAAACAGATCCGCGTTCAGCCCCTGCACGAGTTCGGTCAGCGGTACTTCGGAGAGCCGGATGTTTACCTGCGGCGACTCTTCGCGACACAGCGCAAGCAGTGCTGATAGCCTCGCCCGCCCCATGTCTCTCGACAGCGCGATGCGCAAAATGCCCTGAAAACCGGAGGCAGCAGCCTTCGCGCTGGCCACTGCCTGCTCAACGCTCAACATGACGCGGCGGGCATCCTCCAGGAAGACTCGCCCTGCCCAGGTCAGGGTTGCGCCCCGCGGCGTGCGACTGAGCAACGTCACGCCTAGAGTTGTCTCCAACTTGCGGATCGTGCGTGATAGAGGAGATTGTTCTATGTGCAGCCGCCGAGCGGCTCGGCCGAAGTGCAGTTCCTCGGCTACAGCAATGAAGCAGCGAAGATGACGTAAATTCATGCGCAGTCCCTCGTGACATGACCAGTCCTTATGATCGTAGAGAGCTGCATGGGTGCGGAGAAGAGACCGGCATGTCTTGCAGCACCTGCCATCGCCGGCTCGCTGCACGCGGGCGTAGTGTCCGGATTTATTGCAGCGCTGCTAGAACGCGGGCGGCGGTCATGGCTAGAGGTTGTCGAGACTAGAGCACTTGCGCCAAAGCGCCTCGCTTTGGTCTTCGGTGGCCGCAGCGACCCGCGGAAGTGGAGTTCGCCACGCGAGCGGGGTTAACCGGTTAACCGGTGCAGTTGATTTCCAGGACGAGGGCCGCTTCAGACAGTGGCAGGCGCTGGCGAGTAGCGCATATGCTTCTCATGGTGATCAGCGACACAATGCACGCAGCACGTTCGCCAGCTTCTTGACGGCTATCTCCAGTTCGTGAGGTGCATGGGCGGCGAACCCCATGAGGAAACCGGCCTTGTGCCGGTTTGACGCATGCAGCGCCGTTAGCCCCAGCAGGTCAATGCCGGCCCGGCGTGCCGATTCCACGGCCTCGCGCTCAGGGATGTCGCGGATGAACACGCAGGGCATCTGCATGCCCCCGGCCGGCACCCGTGGTTCCACGAAGTCGGCCAAGTGCTTGCGCACCAGGCGTGCCAGCATGTCGCGCCGTTCGGCATAGACTGCGCGCATGGTGCGTACATGGGCGCCGAAGTGGCCACCTTGGATGAAGCGCGCCAGCGTGAGTTGCGGAATCGGCGCGCTGTGTCCATCCAGCAGGGTGCGGGCCACGGTCATGGGCGCCACCAGCGGCGGCGGCAGCACCATATAGCCGATGCGCAGGCCGGGAAACAGCGATTTCGTGAAGGTGCCGATGTAGATCGTTCGTTCGTGCGGGTCGAGCCCCTGCACGCAGGCCGTGGGTTTGCCTTCGTAATGGAACTCGCTGTCGTAGTCGTCTTCGATGATCCAGTTGCGGTGCCGCCTGGCCCATTCGATGACGGCCAGCCGCCGATCCAGTGCCATTGTCGCTCCGGTCGGGAACTGGTGCGATGGCGTCAGGGACACCGCCGTGGCCCTTTCATCGGGCGTTGCCGCCACTTGGCCCAGGTGTTCCACCCGCAGGCCGTCTTCATCCAGCGGTACGGGTACGCATTCCAGCCCGGCGGCTTCAAACGCCTTGCGCGCGCCGTGGTACGCGGGGTCTTCGATAAAGATCCGGTCGCCGGCATCGAGCAGCACCGTGGCGCATAGAGTCATGGCCTGCTGGGAACTGGTCAACACCAGCACGCGCTCGGGCGTGGCGCGCGCGCCACGTTCGAGATTGACGTAATCGGCGATTGCGCGCCGCAACGGCTCCATGCCCTGCGGCGGGCTGTGCAGCAGCGCCAGAGTGCCGTATTCCTTCAACACCTGCCGCTCCAGCCGCTCCCAGATCTGGAGCGGAAAGCTACGCGTTTCCGGCACGCCGGGGGCGAACGGGCGCGGCATCAGGAAGTCGCGCACGCCGCCGCTCTGGAACATGGCGCTGCCGCGCTGGCTAAGGCGCAGTGTTGCCTTGCGATCCCCCGCGCGCTGCACCTTGCCACCTCCCGGCAGGTGCTGCGCGCGCTCCGACACGAAGCTGCCGCTGCCCACGCGCCGATCGATAAAGCCTTCCGCATGCAACTGGCTGTAGGCCGACTCGACCGTATCGCGGGAAACCCCCAGTGACCTCGCCAAGGTGCGTGAGGCGGGCAATGGTCTGCCGACATCGAGCACGCCGTCGAGGATTAGTTGCCGGATGGCCCGCTGGATGCGCGCATGCAGGGGCAAGGCGCCATGCGCAGGGTCGCCGATCCATGCTTTGACGGATTCAAGTTGGGCGTGCTTGAACAATTGGTCTGGATCTCTTTTAAAAATTGGCGGGGAATCCCAAGCCATTTTAAAGCTATAAATACGTTTCACAACCCGCTCCCCCCTTTGTCAGGAGTCGCCGTCAGGTCATGTCATCAGTCCCTTCACCTTCATCCATTCGCTGGAACGATCTCACCCATCCTGTCGTGGCCGGTCTGATCTCAGTCATCGTTAACTACGGGGGTACCTTCATTCTGGTGTTCCAGGCCGCCAGGGTGGCCGGCCTCAGCCCGGAGTTGACGGCCTCATGGGTGTGGTCGATTTCCATCGGCGTGGGCGTGACGGGGATCATCCTGAGCTGGATTTCCCGTGAGCCGATCATCACCGCCTGGTCCACGCCGGCAGCGGCGTTTCTGGTCACGGCACTGGCGACAACGCCCTATGCCGAAGCAGCGGGTGCCTACCTGATCTCGGCGGCCGCCTTCGTGGTGCTGGGGCTGTCGGGTTGGTTCGAGCGCGTCATCCGCCTGATCCCGCCGGGCGTGGCGGCCGGGCTGCTGGCCGGCATCCTGCTCCAGTTCGGCATCGGGGCCTTCGGCGGCATGAGCATCGACCCGCTGCTGGCGGGGCTGCTGATTGTTGCCTACGTGGTGTTCAAGCGATTCTCCGCCCGCTATGCGGTGGTGGGCATCCTGGTGCTGGGGCTGGCCGTTCTGCTGATTCAGGATCGCGTCGATCTGTCGGGGCTGACCCTGAAGCTGGCCGCGCCGATCTTCACCATGCCCGCGTTTTCGCTCAACGCCTTGCTGAGCGTCGCGTTGCCTTTGTTCCTGATTACCCTGACCGGCCAGTACATGCCTGGCATGCTGGTGCTGCGCAATGACGGCTTCAGAACCAGCGCCAACCCCATCGTGACGGTTACCGGGCTCGGTTCCCTGCTGATGGCGCCATTTGGTTCGCATGCCTTCAACATCGCCGCGATCACGGCCGCCATCTGCACCGGCCGCGAGGCGCACGAGGACCCGTCCAAACGCTGGATCGCCGGCATTGCCGCAGGCGTGTTCTACATTTTGGTCGGTGTGTTTGGGGTGACGCTGGCGGCGGTCTTCATGGCCTTCCCGACGACCTTCATCACCACCCTGGCAGGGCTGGCGCTGCTGGGCACTATCGGCGGCAGCCTCGCCGGTGCGATGGCCGATCCCAAGGCCCGTGAAGCCTCGCTGATCACCTTTCTGGCGGCCGCCGCCAACATCACCCTACTGGGCATCGGCGGTGCGTTCTGGGGGCTCGTGATCGGGCTGGTGGCCTATGCGGTGCTGCATGGCCGGCTGCCGCAGCGGACGCCGAAATCCGCTATTGCGCCAACGCCGGTCAACCAGGAGGCGGGTTGATGTCAGTGCCTTCCGACACACTGACCCGTCACGACAAGCACGGCCGTTACCCCGAGGCCACGACGGTCGAGGAGTTCCAGCGCAACCTGGCTGCGGTACAGGCGCGCATCAGGGCCGCCTGTCACCGCGTCGGCCGCGATTTCGCAACGGTACGTTTGCTGCCCGTTAGCAAGACCAAACCCGAGGCCAGCCTGCGCATGGCCCATGCGGCGGATTGCCGGATGCTCGGCGAAAACAAGGTGCAGGAGGCTTACCGCAAATGGGAAGCCATGCAGGATCTGACCGATCTGCGCTGGTCGATCATTGGCCACCTGCAATCCAACAAGGCCAAGTTGGTTGCGCGCTTCGCCGCCGAGTTCCAGGCGTTGGACAGCCTGCGCGTGGCCGAGGCGCTGGACCGCCGTCTGCAAGTCGAAGGGCGCTCGCTGGATGTGTTCGTGCAGGTCAACACCTCCGGTGAGGCCAGCAAGTACGGCCTGGCTCCCGAGGACGTGCCGGCCTTCATCCAGAAGCTGCCTGCGTTCACGGCGCTGCGCGTGCGCGGGCTGATGACGCTGGCACTGTTCTCCAGCGAGGCCGAACGGGTGCGCCAATGCTTCGTACTGCTGCGCACCCTGCGCGACCGGCTGCGGCAGAGCACGCACTTCTGCGGGCTGGACGAATTGTCGATGGGCATGTCTGGCGATTTCGAGATCGCCGTCGAGGAAGGCGCCACGGTGGTGCGCATCGGCCAGGCCATCTTCGGCGCACGCCCCCTGCCGGACAGCCATTACTGGCCCGGTGAAACCAGCACAGAGGAACCATAACCATGAAAACCGCCATTGCCATCCGCCATCTGGATTTTGAAGACCTCGGCACGTTGGAGCCGCTGCTCGCGGCACGTGGTTATGCCGTGCGCCATCTGGGTGCCGCCACCGATGACTTGCGCACAGAGGATACGGCAACGGCTGAAGCGGCTGCGCAGATGGAACCGGCGACATGAGGCAGAAGCCGATCTACGACCAACCCGACCTTGAAGGCTTCTTCGGCCGCTTCGGCGGGAGCTTCATCAGCGAGACGCTGGCGCAGGCTGTCGAGGAACTGCACGCGGCCTATCGGCGCTACCGCGACGATCCCGCCTTCATCGCCGAGTTCGAGGAAGAACTGGCCGATTACGTCGGCCGCCCCTCGCCGATGTATTACGCCCGGCGTCTCAGTGAGGAAACGGGTGGCGCACGCATCTTCCTCAAGCGCGAAGACCTAAACCACACCGGCGCGCACAAGATCAACAACGTGATCGGCCAGGCCATGCTGGCGCGACGCATGGGCAAGCGGCGCATCATTGCCGAGACCGGTGCGGGCCAGCACGGCGTTGCTACCGCGACGATCTGCGCTCGCTACGGCCTGGAATGCGTGATCTACATGGGCAGCGAGGACATCGGGCGACAGCGCCCCAACGTCCAGCGCATGGCGCTTCTGGGCGCAACGGTGGTGCCAGTGACCTCCGGCTCGCGCACCCTGAAGGACGCCATGAACGACGCGATCCGCGATTGGGTCACCAACGTCGATTACACCTTCTACCTGATCGGCTCGGTGGCCGGCATGCACCCGTACCCAACGATGGTTCGGGACTTCCAGAGCGTGATCGGCAGGGAATGCCTGACCCAGATGCCGGCACTGTTCAAGCGCCTGGGCATGGTGAAGCAATACCCAGACGCGGTGATCGCCTGCGTCGGTGGTGGCAGCAACGCCATCGGCATCTTCCACCCGTACATCGAACACCAAGGCGTACGCCTGATCGGCGTCGAGGCGGCAGGGCTCGGGCTGGACACCGGCCGGCATGCCGCGTCGATCCAGCGCGGCAGTCCCGGCGTGCTGCACGGCAACCGCTCGCTCATCCTTCAGGACGACAACGGTCAGGTGCAGGAGACCCACAGCATCAGCGCCGGGCTGGACTACCCCGGGGTCGGACCGGAGCACGCCTGGCTGCACGAGATTGGCCGCGCCGAGTACGTCGGCGCTACCGACGACGAGGCGCTGACCGCTTTCCATCGGCTCAGCCGTGTGGAGGGCATCATTCCCGCGCTGGAGGCCAGCCACGCCGTCGCCCACGCGATCAACCTGGCGGCCACCCTGCCCAGTGAGCAGGCCATTCTGGTCAACCTGTCCGGCCGGGGCGACAAGGATATGGAGACGGTGATGGCCCAGACGAATGTCACGGGAGATCGGGCATGAACCGGCTCGACATCACCTTTTTGCATCTGCAACAGCAGGGTCGCAAGGCGCTGATTCCCTATCTCACGGCCGGCTACCCCGACGCATGCATCACCCCGGCGCTGATGCACGTGATGGTCGAAGCCGGCGCCGATGTCATCGAACTGGGCGTGCCGTTCTCCGACCCGTCGGCAGATGGCCCGACCATCCAGGCCGCCAGCGAAAACGCCCTGCGCCAGGGCATCGGCCTGCCGCAGGTGCTCGATCAGGTGCGGCGTTTCCGCGAGTCGGACACCGACACGCCGGTGGTGCTGATGGGCTATGCCAACCCCATCGAACGCTACGACCTGCTGCGCCAGCCGGGCGCCTTCGCTGCGGACGCTGCCGCCGCTGGTGTGGATGGCGTGCTGGTGGTCGATTACCCGCCGGAAGTCTCCGGTGACTTCGCCGCGCAACTGCGTTGCCATGGCATCGACCTGATCTTCCTGCTCGCGCCGACCTCCACCGAACGGCGCATCCGGCAAGTCGCCGAACGTGCTGGCGGCTATGTCTACTGCGTCTCCGTCAAGGGTGTCACCGGCACCACGGCGTTGGACATTGCTCAGGTGCGCGACACGCTGGCGCGCATCCGCCAGCACGTGCGCATTCCCGTCGGCGTCGGGTTCGGCATCCGCGATGCCGGCACGGCCAGGGAAATCGCCCAGGTGGCCGATGCCATCGTGATTGGCTCCTGGCTCATCGAAAGCCTGGCCGGCAAGCCAGGGGCCGAGGCCCTGGGAGCGGCCAGTGACCTGATCCGCGATGTGCGCCGGCAACTGGACAGGGATGTACCAGAGCAGGATCAAGCCTTCAAACCCGAATATTCCAAGTCATAAGGACGAAGCCCAATGTATGACACCTCTCTCACCCTTACCGACTTCGACCCCGAGCTGGCAGAAGCCGTCCTGCACGAAGAACGCCGCCAGGAAGATCACGTCGAACTGATCGCCTCCGAGAACTACGCCAGCCCGCTGGTGATGGCCATCCAGAACTCGGTATTCACCAACAAGTACGCCGAAGGCTACCCTGGCAAGCGTTACTACAGTGGCTGCGAGTATGTGGACGTGGCCGAGCGCCTGGCCATCGAGCGGGTCAAGTCGCTGTTCGACTGCGACTATGCCAACGTTCAACCCCATGCCGGAGCCCAGGCCAACGCGGCGGTGTTTCTGGCGCTGACCAATCCCGGCGACACCGTGATGGGCATGAACCTGGCCCAGGGCGGCCACTTGACCCACGGCAATCCGTCCAACTTCTCCGGCCGCCACTACAGGATCGTGCCCTATGGGCTCGACCCCGAGACTGGCCTGATCGACTACGACGAGATGGAGCGCATCGCGCTGGAAACCCGGCCCAAGATGCTGATCGGTGGCTTCTCCGCCTATTCGTGCCACAAGGACTGGGCGCGCATGCGCGCCATCGCCGACAAGGTGGGTGCCTTCTTCTGGGTGGACATGGCTCACGTCGCCGGGCTGGTGGCGGCGCGCGAGTATCCGGATCCGCTGCCCCACGCCCATGTGGTGACCAGCACCACCCACAAGACCCTGCGCGGCCCGCGCGGCGGTATCATCCTCGCCAAGGGGCAGGACGAGGACTTCTACAAGAAGCTCAATTCCGCGGTGTTCCCCGGCATCCAGGGCGGTCCATTGATGCACGTCATCGCCGCCAAGGCGGTGGCCTTCAAGGAAGCGCTACGGCCCGAGTTCAAGACTTATCAGCGCCAGGTGGTGACCAACGCCCGCGCAATGGCCGCGGTGCTCCAGCAGCGCGGCTACGAGATCGTCTCCGGCGGCACCGACAACCACCTGATGCTGATCGACCTGTCCGCCAAGCCCTACACCGGAAAGGACGCGGACGCCGCATTGAGCGACGCCTACATCACCGCGAACAAGAACTCGGTGCCCAACGATCCACGCTCGCCTTTTGTGACCTCGGGGTTGCGCATCGGCACGCCGGCAGTGACTACACGAGACTTTGGCGTGGCCGAGTGCGAACAACTGGCGGGCTGGGTATGCGATGTGCTGGATGCCCTGGAGGCCGGTCGCAGTGCGCTGACGACGGCTCGTGATCGGGTGCGGGAACAGGTGGTCGCTTTGTGCCGCCAGCATCCTGTGTACCAATAGCGGACGACCGGCACATGGAGCTGCGACATCTGCGTCGCTTCTTGGCCGTGGCCGAAGGGCTGCACTTCGCTCGCACTGCGGAGCGTCTGCACATGGAGCAGTCCCCCTTATCACGCAACATCAAAGAACTGGAAGAAGACTTGAGCGAACAATTGTTCGTCCGCATCTACTGGCGCAGCGTCATCCTCGCCAGCGGGCGCTACGCGATGCTCGATGACGGCTTGGGGTTCAGCCTGGTGCCGTGGAAGCCGGTGATCGAGGAGCGGTTTGGGACGGCAACTCGCTGCGACCATTCACAAAGGATCGGCTTCCTGGGAACTCGGAATTCGTCGAGGCATGTCGATTGGATAGAGGCTAATCTTCCGTCAACAGGTTTAGCCATCCCTTGCTAGCGACTTCCATAGAACTTGTCCACGAACGAGCGACGGTAACTCTGGTGGCAGGCTAGGCAGCTTTGCTGGGTCTTGGAGAAAGCCGCGATGACTGCTTGGCCGTCACTCCGCTTAGCCGCCTCACCCATGGCGGTCGCGGCGTCATGCACCTGACCATCAAGATCCCGAAACTTTCCAGCGTCTGCCCCAAGCCAGGCAAGGATGCGCATCTTTTCCGACATGGGCGGCTCGGCATGCTTGGCGATTCTTGGTGCCAACTCGGCGACCAGTGGCCAGTCTTCTTTGGAGATCGCGCCCGTGACGGCTTGCATGTCCCGGCCGAGTCTTTCCATTATGGTACGAAGCGCCATTGGCTTTGCCGCCTCTACGGACTGCGCACCGAGTGCCGTGGCAAAGGTTGCCAAGATCACGGACAGCGAGACGGTGAAGAACGATCTGGGTTTCAAGGGCTGGCTCACGAATTTCTCCATTGATGTTGTGACGAATGCTTTGGGTCTGACGAATGGTTGCAGCTGTCTTCAAAATTCGAGGCTCAGCGCGATCGATCCGAATGCGTGATGGCCCGCCTGCTGGTCGAACTCGCGGGTTCTCCAAACGCGCATCACGGCGAGCCGCACGCCACGTCCAGCAACGATCCATTGGCTGCTGATGCCGAGAGCTGCTTGCGCGACCCAAGACCGCCGGCTGACATGATGGCTATGCCGGAACATGTTTCCGTCAAGCGAGAAGTCCCAGACGACGGCTTTACCCTCCAGGTTCAGGAAGACATGTGCCCCAGGTTTGGGTGCCAGGACCGATTGCGGCGTTGTCGTGCGCAGATTGGCAACACCAGAGGGCGGGCGGTTCTCCGCGCCAGGGCGGATCGGGTAGCTGCCGAAGTCGTTCGGTATGTTCCAGCCTGCGCGAAACTCCACGCCGGTACTGGCGGCGGTTTCGATGTTTCCAACCCGCAATGCATAGCCGCCGATCACGTCGCTGCCCCATCCAGGCCGAACAGCACCCTCCGTGTACGCCTTGAACTTGCGCTCCATGGCCATCTGAAACGCCGGCTCGTTGCGCAACTGGTTGTCCCAGCCGCGAAAGCGCTCAATGCCGCGTACCCGGTGCACAAGGTCCTGAGACTGTTCGGCCAGCGACCAGGGGCCGATCACGCCGAGAGTGATCTCGCGCGTGTCAAGCATTTCACGACTCGACTCGGGTTCGTGTTTTCGCCGGTTCCACGCCAATCCCATGTAGAGCAATCCCGCGTAGGGCCGATCGTTGGGGATCAAGTCTGTTCTGGTGTAATCCTCCGGCGTGTACATGGACTGGCCGAATCTGACCACCACGTTCTGCGTATCTGCGGAATTATCCGCATCGGCCCAGAATCCGGGGTTCATGAATTGGATGAGTTGCGCGTGCAGTCGGATCGGCGCCGGGAAGCACTCGGGCCGCAACCTGCCCGGGATGTCGTGCGAAATCAGGGTGAACGCCACGCCATTCGTGTAGTTTTGGTCGGTGCCGGTAAACAGGTCGTTTTCCAGCCTTGCCGTGCCGCCGCGGAATTTGAGTGTTTGTTCCGCTGCGCAATCTCCGGCGCCAGCAGCGCCTTTATTAGCGGCTTGCGCCAGGGCCGGCGAGGGAAAGAGAACACTCATCGCCAACACCAGTGCGGTTCGTCCCAGGCCATGCCGGACAAACGAGTTCGCGGAGGGCGAACGGGGCGCGGACCTTCTCACCCCTGCGCCCCCTCGGGGGCCGGCGGTTTGCCGCCATAGAAGGCTTCCAGGACCTCCACGATTTCTTCTGCGGCATCCACGCACGTGGACAGCCGCACGTCCTGCGCGCTGATGAAGCCCTCCTCCACGAGATAGTCGAAGTCGACTGCGCGGCGCCAGAATTCTCTGCCAACCAGCACGATGGGAATGCGAGCCATCTTGCCCGTCTGCACCAGAGTTAACACCTCGAACAGTTCGTCGAGCGTGCCGTATCCGCCCGGGAAGGCGACCAACGCCCGCGCACGCAGCAGGAAGTGCATTTTGCGCAGGGCGAAATAGCGGAACCGGAATGCAAGCTCGGGGCTGATGAAGGGATTGGGCTCCTGTTCATGCGGCAGGGTGACATTGAGTCCGATGGAGCGCGCACCGGCCTCGAAGGCGCCGCGGTTGGCCGCTTCCATGATGCCGGGGCCGCCCCCAGTCACAACCACGAAATCGCGCCGTTCTTCCTGCTGGAAACGGGACGAGACCAAGTGCGTAAAGCGCCGCGCCTCTTCGTAGTAGCGCGCATGGGCCAGCTGGCGCCTGGCCGTAGCAAGATCGCGTGCCTGCAGCGGGTCGGACTGACCGGCCGCCATGCGCGCCTCGAAATCGGCAAGCTCTGCTTGCGCCTCCTCGTGGGAAACGACACGCGCGCTACCGAAGACGACGACGGTTGAGCCGATCCCTTGCGCGCGCAGTTCATGTTCGGGCTTGAGCAGTTCCAGTTGCAGACGCAGCGGACGCAAGTCGTCGTGGGCGAGAAATTCGACGTCCTCGTGTACCAGCCGATACGCCGGCCCGTTCATGATCGCCTCGCGAAGCGCCTTGCGTTGGTCAGCATCGGTCATGTCCACCACCTCCAGCCCGGCCGACCCATCGCACGCGCGTACCGGGCTCCGGCACTGCTACGTCCCAGCCACGTTCGGCGCGCAGCCGCTCGGCGAATGCGAGCGCGGCGCTGGCCTCGCCATGCACCACGAAAGTCCGGGCTGGCGGCTTGCGGAAGTTGGCTGACCATCCCAGCAATGCGGGCTGGTCAGCATGTGCCGACAGTCCGCCCACGGTGTGGATCGCCGCGCGCACGGGGGTGTCTTCGCCAAAGATGCGCACCCGTGTCGCGCCATCAACCAGACGCCTACCGAGGGTGCCTTGCGCCTGGAATCCCGTGATCAGCACGCCGCATTCGCGCCGCGGCAGGTTGTGGCGGAGATGGTGCTTGATGCGCCCGGCGTCGCACATGCCGCTCGCGGAAATGATGATGGCGCCCGAGCGGATCTGGTTCAGAGCCCTGGACTCGTCGGCGCTCGCAGTGAAATGCAGATAGGGCAGGTCCCTGCCCAGGGCGTGCCAGCCCGCGAGGTGTTTCGCCGCATCGTCGAACAGTTCCAGATGCCGGCGGGTGATGCGCGTGGCTTCGGTAGCCATGGGCGAATCGACGAAAACCTTCAGATTGCGCAACCGGCCTTCGCGGGTGAGGCGGTGCAGGTGATACAAGACCTCCTGGGTGCGACCGACCGCGAACGCGGGCACGATCACGTTGCCTCCCCGTTCGTGCAAAGTGCGGTCGACGATCTCGATCAGTTCGCTCTCGCTCGATGCCATGTCCTTGTGCGCGCGATCACCGTAGGTGGACTCCATGATCAGAATGTCCGCGTCCTCAATGGGCGTCGGATCGCGCAGGATAGGACGCCCCGGCTGGCCAAGATCGCCGCTGAAGACGAGCTTGGTCGTCTTGCCGTCTTCACTGAGCCAAACTTCGATGATGGCCGATCCGAGGATGTGGCCTGCGTCGCGGAAGCGGCAGCGCGCTCCGGTATGAGGTGTAAATTCCTGGTCATAGGCGGTCGACCGCACTTGACGCAGACAGTCCCGCGCATCCTCCAGCGTGTACAGAGGGGTCAGCTCCGCGCTCCTACCAGGTTCCGACCTAGCGTAACGCTTGGCCCGCTCAGCATCGCCCTCCTGGATATGTGCGCTGTCGGGCAGCATCACCTGGAGCAGATCGGCGGTCGCGGCGGTGGTATAGATCGGCCCCTGGAAGCCCGCACGGGTGAGCTTGGGCAGCAGGCCGCTGTGGTCGATGTGCGCATGAGTGAGCAACACGAAATCGATGGATTCCGGGTCGAATGCGAACGGCTTGCGGTTGCGCGCCGGTGCCTCGCGCCCGCC
The DNA here is from genome assembly GCF_051280715.1 of Thauera sp. AutoDN2. Lineage (NCBI taxonomy): Bacteria > Pseudomonadati > Pseudomonadota > Betaproteobacteria > Rhodocyclales > Zoogloeaceae > Thauera > Thauera sp. AutoDN2. The sequence continues at coordinate 44,066 of NZ_JBNCAR010000005.1, forward strand.
CTGCACCATGCCGCAGTCCACCAGGAAGCGCGCGTCTGCGGTCTCCACCAGGTAGCACGAGCCAGTTACCTCGCGCGCCGCGCCGAGAAAGGTGATGTTCATCTAGTCTCCCCACCTGCTGGTGCGATCCGTTCCGGGCTGTCTGTCGCCAGCCTGTCGAGCAGGTCATGCATGACACGATTGATGGAGTTGAACCGGCTTGCGTCCGCAAGCATTTGCTGCGGCGTCTGGATGTAGCGGCCTTGGACGAGTTCGTTGGCGCCGTGAGCGATTAGCTGTTGTGCGGTGCCCAGGGTTGTTTCCAGGTGAAACTGCAAGCCGACCACCAGCCCGTCGTAAACGAAGGCCTGGTTCGCGCAGCCGGCGCTGCGAGCGGCATGCACCGCGCCGGTCGGAATGTCGTAGGTGTCGCCATGCCAGTGGAACACATCGATTTGCCGTGGGAAGGCTTCCAACAGACCGTCGCCAGAGGCGGCCTCCGTCTTTTCGACCGGAAACCAGCCGATCTCCCTGTCGGCGTTGGCGTAGACCCTTGCGCCAAGCACATCGGCGACCAACTGCGCCCCGAGGCAGATGCCGAACCGCGTGCCCACCGCGCCGAATCCACTCCTCGATGCTTCCGAGCCCTTCGAGCGGCACGTGCTGCAGGTAATGTATGTTCATCGCGTTCCTCCTTGTCCAGCGCTGATGTTCCGGCGCGCCTGTTTCTCACTTAGATCGGGTTTGAGCCGGTCATATACGAGGCGGTATGAAACCGACTGCCCTTCCGAAACCTGCGCCACGGAGGAGATGACGAGTTGTCCAGTCCCGCCATCGATCTGGTAGCTCTGGACGAATTTCTTTCCGAGTGTCGTCGTCTCGACCACCAACACGGTGCCTTCCCAGCCCGCGACGGCTACCCGCTGCTGCAGCCCGCCGCTGGCGGAAACGCTGGCGCCGCGAAAATCGGTGAAGAGGCGCTGACGTCGATCGCTCTCGTCGGCGATCAGCAGCATCGGATCCTGATGGATGACATGAAGCTCTTGCGCAGGGGCCAGCAGCGCGGACAGTTCCCCGGAGGACAGGCCACCACTTCCACCCATGCCACCCCCGCGGCCCTGGCGTCCACCACCCCGGCCCATTCCTCCGGAGCCGCCGCCCATCCCACGCCCTCCGCTTCTGGCCTGTCTTGACGCCTGAGCGGCCTCCTTGGCCTTTTCCCGCGGGTCGTCGCTGGCCTTGGTGTTCAGGAGCCAGTCGCCGGAGTAATCCGGCCTGGGCGGCGATGCAAGCGCACTCCGATCTATAAGACGCTGATACAGCGCCCAGTGAGCCGCACCAGCCGACTCGCATTGCGATTGCGCGTCACGGATCGCCTGAGATGCGGATACGTCCCCATCCTCCTGTACCACCCCCGTGACGAGGCTCGTAACGCTATCGCCGACATGGCCTTGCGCCGGGGAAGGCGGCGCGGCCATGGCGCTGGCAGCCAATGCCAAACCGAGCCACGGCGCGGTGGCGAGACGCTTCTTCAGATTCATTTCATATCTCTCGCCGTTATGGCGGGTTTCCCGCGCGACAGGCCGCGCCAGGAAATGGCTGCGATCGCCACCCACATCAGCGTGCGGAAGCTCATCGCGATGACCGTGCGCATTTCATAGGCCCCGTCGGCATAGACGTGCGCGCCGAATGCCGCAAGGGCAAACGCAGTCGCTGCGGCGATAACGACGGCCAGCCACACCGCCCAGCGATGCCGCAGCCACAATCCAGCGCCAGCGATGACGTAGGCGAAGCCGGCCAGAAAGTTGAACCAGAGCACGAACGGCACGTAGTTCCCGGCAGAGGCTTGCGCCGCTTCGCCACCGAACAGGATCGCGCCGCCCTCCTTGATGGTCAGCAGGCCGAAGCCGACAGCGACCAGGGAAATTGCCCAGATACGGAATCCTTTTCTCTGCATGGGTACCCTCATGTTTTCCCCCTTCCCGGGAATTTCCCGCCTGCTTTCATTTCGAAGGAACAGCCAGTGCAGCCCGATAAAGGGCGAAAGCCTCGGCGGACTCCCGCAAGAACCACTCCCTCGGATGTGGCGCGGCGTGGGTTCTGAGCACCAGTCCTTGAATGACGCCAACAAGGGAAATTGCCACGGCATGTGGTTTGATGTCGGCTCTGACTAGGCCCTGCTGCTTGGCGCGAGCGATGATTTGGGCCAAGCGGGCGACGTAGTAATCGATGAGCATCCGTACGCGCCGCTGAAGACTGGGATCGCCCTCTTTTGTTAACCATGACAACAGGCGCCAGGGGACGTCAGGGTGCTTGGCGATGAACGTGATCTGCTGTTGGAATGCGCTCTCCAGTTCCCACAGGGGGTCGCCTTTCCCCCCGCGTTTGACTGAGCGCAAGAGCCGGCCTCTCACTCTGGCAATAAACCTTTTCCGGCCACCGCGGCTGTCCGTCTGCGGAGGCGACCATCGATCCTCGGCCGCGGCGGCGGTTCCAAGCAGACTTTTCATATCCGCGAACAGGTAGTGGCGCGTGGTTTCCCACCACCGCTTGAGATGCTCCTGCTCGAAACGATTCATGCTGTCGTCCGTCATGGTGCCTCGTCCTTAATCTGCAAGGTCATTCAAACCCCCGCCCTTCACCGGCCTCTCCATGGGTCACGCCGTCGCGGATGTGGTAGATGCGCTTGAATGTGGGGATGATCTTTTCGTCATAGGTGACGACGATGATGGCGGTCTCGAACTTCCGGGCCATGTCATTGAGGATGCGGATCACAGCCATGGCGCGCTCGCTGTCGAGAGGCGCGGTGCGCTCATCGGCCAGGATCACCGGCGGGCGATTGACCAATCCGCATGCGATGGCGACCCGTTGCTGCTCGCCACCGGAGAGTGCGAGGGCATGGCGCGAGCCCGGTGTTGCACATCGAGCGCCGTAAGCAGTTCCAGCGCCTTCGCGCGCGACTCCCGACTCCCCATTCGCGACGGATGCCGGATCGAACTCGAATGGCTTGCGGTTACGCGTCGGTGCCTCTCGCCCGCCTTGCACCATGCCGCATTCCACCAGGAGGCGGGCGTTGGCACTTTCCACCAGAAAACACGAGCCCGTGACTTCGCGTGCCGCACCCAGAAAACTCAGCTTCATGAGAGCTTCACTCCAGCTTCTTCTTTTGCACCGGGCAGGTGCTCAGGCCGAACAGGCGGTAGCCTGGACAGCGGCCTGCCAGGCCGGTGAGGAGTGGCATGATTCCAATGAGTCCCAGCCAACGCCAGGATGAGTCCAGCCACAATGGGAGGCTGAGGAGAACCAGTCCGATGACGATGCGCACAATGCGATCGAGACTTCCAACGTTGATTTGCATGACGGTCTCCTTATGTTGCGTCAGCGGCTTGAAAACGCGACGGGGGCGGCAGCGCCACTGAGCGGATGGGTTGCGGTCGATGCCGCCGTGGATACGTCCCAGCCGCCACCAAGGGCCTTGTACAGCGCCACCAGTTGCACGGCAGCGTTGGTATGTGCCCGCGCGGCTGCGGTTTCGGCCTCGTGCAGGCTGCGCTGGGCTGCCAGCAGTTCGACCAGCGCAATGTCGCCGGCCGCGTAGCGCGTCTTGGCGTGGCCGTAGCTTGTGCGCGCGGCATCCAGTGCCATGCCGCGGCGCTCCAGTGTGTCCAGCCCGCCGTGGTAGTCGCCCAGCGCGCGCTCGGCGTCGCCCAGCGCCGTCAGCACCGCCTGCTCATAGGCCAGCGCGGCCTGCCGCTCGGCCGCCTCGCGCGCCCGAATTTCGGCTCGCACACGGCCACCGTCGAACAGGCGCCAGGAAATCAGCGGCAGGATGGAAAAACGCGAGCTGGATGCATCGAACCAATCGCCCGTACTGAGCGCTTGGAACCCGCCGCCGACACCGATGGAGAGTTTGGGGAACAGTTCGGCCGTGGCCACGCCAATGTCGGCAGAACTCGCTGCCAGGCGACGTTCCGCAGCCAGTACGTCAGGACGTCGGCGCAGCATATCTGCGCGCTCGCCCACCGGCAGTGCCCGCAGCGTGCTCGGCGTCAAGGGGCCATCAAGGAGTGCGAGCTCCCGCTCCGGCGGTGCGCCCAGCAGTACGCCCAGGCTGAGTACCGCGGCGCGCTGACGCGCCTGGATATCCGGGATGAGCGCGTTGACTGCTGTCCATTGGGCGTACGCCGCCTCCACGTCGGCGGCCGACGCGTCGCCCATCGCATGCCGCAGGAGCACCAGTTCCAAGGTCTGCTGCAGCGTATCCAGTGTGGCCTGTTGTGCGTGCAACTCGTAGCGGGCGCCGACGGCGGTGAACCAGGTGCGCGCGACCTCGGCCACGATACGCATGCGTACGCCCTGTGCCTCGGCTTCGGTCGCCTGCAGGCGGGCGCTGGCCCCTTCCAGGGCACGCCGCTTGGCCCCGAACAAGTCGGCCTCCCAGGCCGCGTCGAAGCCCGCGTCGTAGATGGTCTGCGTGGCTTCAAGACCGGGGATGGAGCCTACGGGCAAGGGGCCGTTCTCGCTTTGACGGCGCCGGTTGACGCTGGCTCCAGTGCCGACGGTCGGAAGCCGGTCGCCGGCCACACGATCGCGCAGGGCGCGTGCCTCATCGATGCGTGCGGCAGCCTGGCGCAGATCCAGGTTCTGTGCCAGCGCCGTGGCCATCAGACGATCGAGGACTGGATCGTCCAGTGCAGACCACCATTGGCTCAAGTCTGCGGACTGGGATTCGCTTGCCAACGGCAAGCTCCAGCCGCTGCCGACGTCGACCGGCGGCGGCTCGCGGTAGTCGGGGCCCACGCTTGCGCAGGAAGTCAGCAGCACGCAGGACAGGGCCAACGCGAGCGGACGCAAGCGTCCAGGGGTCAGGCCGGTGACGGTTGCGTGAAGAAAGGGAGTGCGGGTTTTGGATTTCATTGCAGGCGTCCTCGGACGAATACGGTGGCCATCGTCAGCGTGGCGAGGGCGATGACCGCCAGCGGCCACAGGCTGGCGAGAATGTCACCGGACGGCATGGCCTTGAGAAAGCTGCCTTCGACGATGATGAGGAAGTGGGTCAGCGGAATGGCCTGAGCCAGCCATTGCAGGACGACGGGCATGTTTTCCACAGGCGTCGCAAAGCCTGACATCAGAACCGCCGGCACGCCGATGGCGAACGCGCCCAGGATGGCCTGCTGCTGCGTCATGCTGACCGCGGAAATCATCAGGCCGATGCCGACCACCGACAGGATGAACAGCACCAGACTGGCGAGCAGGAGTGCAAACGAGCCCGTAAACGGGATGCCGAACAGGAATACACCCGCGCTGATCATGAACAGGCCGAGCGCGGTGCCAATTGCGAGCGCCGGCAGTGACTTGGATATGATGATCTCGGGCGTCGAGGTGGGCGACACCAGCAACTGGTCGAAGGTGCCGAGTTCACGTTCGCGTGCAATCGACAGCGAGGTGATGAGCAGCGCGCTGAACAGCGCCAGGATGCCCGTCAGGCCGGGCACGATGAACCAGCGGTAGACCAGATTCGGGTTGAACCAGTGGCGCACGACCACGGGCGTCGGTGTCTGGGCGTCGGGCACGACCTCGGCACCGACCTCGGCGGCGATGGTGGACAGATAGGCCACGGTGATCTGCCCGGAGTTGCTGCGCCGTCCATCGACCAGTACCTGCGCGCGGCCACTTTCGCCGGCGGCGATGGAGCGCGAAAAATCCACCGGGATGGCAAGCGCGGCAATCACCTCGCCACGGTCGATCAGCTCGTGCAGCTGCTGCTGGCTGTCGACATGCCGGACGTGGGTGATGAAGCGGGCGCTGTCCAGACGCTGTACCAACTCGTGCGACCAGCGCCCCGCATCCTGGTCGTAGACGGCGATATCGACGTTGCGCACTTCCAGCGTCGCGGCAAAGGCGAACACCAGCAACTGCAGGATCGGCGGCACGAACACCACCATGCGGCTGCGAGGGTCGCGCAGGACGCTGAGCACTTCCTTGATGAACTGGGCGCGCAGGCGGGTGAACGAGAACGCGGAAGTCAACATCGCCTCACTCCAGGTTCTTGCGCGTGGCGCGCTTGGCGATCACGAAGAACAGCACCCCGATCGCCGCCATGGCCGCCAGGTTGGGCAGGAACACGGCCCAGATGTCGCCGGCCAGGAACACGGTCTTGAGCGAATCGACGAAATAGCGCGCCGGAACCACTCGGGTGATGGCCTGGATTGGCGCGGGCATCGCGTCGATCTCATACAGAAAGCCCGACAGCATGAAAGCCGGTAGAAAGCCCGTGAACAGCGCGATCTGTGCGGCCAGGAACTGGTTGCGTGCCAAGGAAGAAATCAGTAGGCCCTGGCCCAGTGCCGGCACCATGAACACCGCCGACAAGAGCAACAGGGACAGCAAGGAGCCACGCATCGGGACGCCGAACACGAACACCGCCAGCGCTGCCGCGCCCAGCGTGGACAGCATGCCGAGCACGAAGTACGGCAGCAGCTTGCCAATCAGGATTTCGGCTACCGAGGCGGGCGTGGACAGCACCGCCTCCATGGTGCCGCGCTCCCATTCGCGCGCCACCACCAACGCAGTCAGCATGGTGCCGATGATGGTCATGACGATAGCGATGGCGCCGGGAATCAGTGCGCGGCGACTTTCCAGCTCGGGGTTGAACCAGTAGCGCGGTTCCAGCATGACGGCCTGCGCGGGCGCCGCGACATCGAGCCCGGCGCGCCAGGACTGGACCACGCCGCGGGCGTAGTTCTCGACGTAGTTGGCGGTATTGGGGTAGGAGCCATCGGTGACGATCTGCACCAGCGGCTCGCTGCCACGCTGGGCCAGACGCTGCTCGAAATCCTGCGGAATCACCACGTAGCCGCGCAGGTCGCCGGAGACCAGCTGGTCGGCCACTTCGCGCCGGTCATGGGCGAAGTGGGCATCCAGGAACTTTGTGCCGGCAAAGGCCGCCGCAAGCTCCTGCGCTGCAGCACCGGGCGACTCCAGCACCACGCCGACACGGACATCCTTCGCATCCAGCGACACCGCATAGGCGAACAGCAGCAGCAACACCACCGGCAGCACGAACGCGATCAGCAGCGTCGAGGGGTCGCGCAGCGCTTGGTAGCTTTCCTTGGTGACCAGGGCGATCAAGCGCCGCAGATCAAAATGGCGCAGGTCGGTCTGCTGTGGTCCTTTCCCGTCTTTGTGCTTTGTGGTGCCGTTCATATGGCGGCCTCCAGCTCGCGGTCCGCCGACTCCACCAGGTGAATGAAGGCGTCCTCCATCGTCGGGTCGGGTCGTTCGGGGCTGATCGCCGAGCGTTTGAGCGCATCGGGCGTATCCAGCGCAATCAGTTGCGCACGCGACAGCATGGCCACGCGGTCGCAGTATTCGGCCTCGTCCATGAAGTGGGTGGTGACCATGATGGTCACGCCCCTGCGGGCCAGGCCGTTGATGTGGGTCCAGAATTCGCGCCGGGTGATGGGATCCACCCCTGAAGTGGGTTCATCCAGAAACAGCACCGGGGGCCTGTGCATGAGCGAGCAGGCTAATGCCAGGCGCTGCTTGTGTCCCAGTGGCAGGGAATCGGGCGTGGCGGACAGCCAGTCGCCCAGATCGAAGGTTTCGATCATCTCGGCGATGCGCTCACGCCGGGTGTTGCCTTCCAGTCCGTAGACGCCGGCCGAGAATTCCAGGTTCTGCTGCACCGACAGCAATCCATAGAGCGAAAACTTCTGCGCCATGTAGCCGAGCCGGCTCTTGGCTGCGCCGGTGGCGCGGCGCAGGTCATGGCCCACCACATGTGCTTCGCCAGCAGTGGGTTTCAACAGGCCGCACAACATCTTGAAGGTGGTGGACTTGCCGGCGCCGTTGGGGCCGAGCAGGCCGAAGATTTCGCCCTTTTGCACCTCGAAGCTGACGTTGTCGGTGGCGGTGAACTCGCCGAAGCGCTTGGTGAGGTTTCGGCACGACACGGCAACGTCGGAACCCAGCTCAACCGGCGGCAGACGCTCGGCCAACATCGAAGTGCCGCCAGGGCCGCCACCGAGCAGATCGATGAAGGCGTCTTCGAAGCGCGCAGGCACCTGCGCCAGCCCCACCTGCGCCTGATCGGACAGGGCCTGGAGCTGCTCCGCTTGAGCGCCCTCGCGCAACACCACGCGCACGCCGGCGCCCTGGATCACGCCATCGCTCACGCTGGGCAGGTCGAGTGCTTGGGTCAGGACCGCTCGGCGCTCGGCACCGACGTCTTCCAGACGGAAACTGCGGCCTTCGAGCTGCGCGGTCAGCTTCTGCGGCGGGCCATCGAACAGGAGCTGCCCTTGGTTCAGCAGCAGCACGCTCTCACAGCGCTCGGCTTCGTCGAGATAGGCGGTGGACCAGACCACAGCCATGCCCTCGTCGGTCAGCGCCTGCACCATGCGCCACAAGTCCTGGCGGCTGACCGGGTCGACGCCCACGCCGGGCTCGTCCAGCAGCAGCACCTTGGGCCGCGCCATGAGCGCACAGGCAAGGCCCAGCTTCTGCTTCATGCCGCCGGAGAGCTTTCCGGCCAGGCGTTTGGTGAAGGGTCCGAGCCGCGTGAAGTCCAGCAGCTCGGCAAACAGATCGGCGTTGCGGTCCGCATCCATGCCGCGCAACTGCGCATACAGGCGCATGTTCTCCATCACCGACAGGTCTTCGTACAGGCCAAAGCGTTGCGGCATGTAGCCGCTGGCGACATGAATGGCGTCGTTGTCCTTGACCACGTCATAGCCTGCCAAGGTGACGTGGCCGGCGTTCGGCACCAGGAGGCCGGTCAGAATCCGCATCAGCGTGGTCTTGCCAGCGCCATCGGGGCCGACCAGACCGGTCAGCCGCCCATAGTGGATGCGCGCGCTCAAGCCCCTCAGCGCCTTTACGTCGCCGAAATGCTTGTCCACGCCTTCGATGACGACGGCAGCGTCTTCGCCCGCACCAGCAGGCACGGCGGCGATGGCAGGGCTTGCCTGCATCTCAACGCTCCCCCGGGATACTGGTGCCGGCTTTCGCATCGACCTCGATCGTCACCGGCATGCCCTGGCGCAAGGCACTATCGCTGTCGGCTTCGTCGATGACGATGCGCAGGCGGTACACCAGATCCGTGCGCAAGTCCGTCGTCTCCACCGTCTTGGGGGTGAACTCGGCGCGCGGCGAGATGAAGCCGATCTGGCCGCGATAGACCTTCTCTGATGAATCGCTTTTGACGCGTACCACAGTACCGGGCGCGATGCGCCCCAAGTCCGACTCGCCCACGTAGGCGCGCACGTAAACCGGCTTATCCAGGCTCAGGCTGTAGACCGCGCTCTGGCTTGCAACCATGCTGCCGGGCTCACGCACCCGTGCGATGACGGTGCCACTACTGGGCGCCACCAATTCGGTGTCCGCCAAGGCTGTCGTGGCTTGCGCTGCGGCAGCCTGTGCGGCAGCAAGGCGAGCTTCTGCCGCGGCGATGTCTTCCTTGCGAAAGCCTTCGGATGCTTGCGACAGGGCCGCCTTCGCTGCTTCGACGCCAGCGGCTGCCTGGTCTCGCGCCGTGCGGGCGGCATCGACCGTGCGCTGGCTGCTGGCGCCCGATGCCAGCAGGCCACTCTGGCGCTTGAAATTGCGCTCGGTTTCGGTGGCGAGCGCCTGGGCCTGCCTGAGGGCCTCGCGCGTCTGGGTGATTTCCTGCGGTCGCAGGCCGCGGCGCAGCTTGGTCAGTTCCGCCTGCGCCACCTGCACCTGGGCCTGCGCTGCTGCAAGGGCTTCCCGATAGGGTTGCGCATCGAGCGCCGCCAGGCGCTCGCCGGCGCTGACGGTATCGCCCTCATCGAAAGCCATTTGCATCACGCGCCCGGGCTGACGGAAGGCCAGTTGCACCTCGCGGATGTCGACGTTGCCGTAGAGGCGCAATGCATCTTGTTGTCCATGGTCGCGCGACAGCCAGAACGCCAGTGCGCCGCCAAGAGCGAGCACGACGACGGCGATCACGACCCAACGGGTTTTTCTGAAGAGGTTTGGAGTTGTCATCGATGGGTTTCCGCTGGATAAAGGTGCTCAGTGCTCGCGTGCGACCGGCGCATTCGCCGCTGACCGGCGCCAGGCTATGGCCGCTATGCCAGCCCACACCAACGTGCGCAGCGTCATGGCGACCACCGTGCGCCGCTCCCAGGCGCCACCCAGAGCCACATGCACTCCGAAAGCCAGGAACACGAGTGCGGTCCCCACCGTGATGACAATCGCCAACCACGCGGCCCAGCTCCGGCGCATCCACAAGCCGACGCCGGCGACGATGTAGGCGAACCCGGCCAGAAAATTGAACCAGAGCACGAAAGGCACATAGTGGCCGGCGGCTTGGCGCGCTGCGCCGTCGACAAACAGAACGGCGCCACCCTCCCGAATAGTGAGCAGGCCGAAGCCGATCGCGAGCAGGGAGATCAGCCAGTGCCAGATGCTGCGTTGTGGATGAGTGGTCATCTTCATGGCCTTTGCTTGATCGGGGAAACTCCCAGGCCTTCGCCGTCGTCGCGGCGCGCGTGTGCATTCCGCCGGGCGGTCGGGCTGAGTGTTGAATGACGCGGATTCGCGCTGGAGGCGCGACGCGATCGCATGACCGTGGTGTGCCTCTCGGCTGACCGAGCAACTGCGTGGCGGCAGGATGGACGGCGTTTCATCGGGTGTGCGTGATGCCACGGAGATAGATGGCAAACACGGCTGGCGCGTCACGACGGATGCGACTGACCTTGCCGGCCAACAGCGACTGCATGACCAGTCCCTGGATCGTGCCGATGAACAACACGGCGGCGGCATCTACGTCCAGTTCCGCATCCAGGTCGCCCTGCGCCTTGCCGGCTTCCATCAGGCGACGCAGGCGCTGTTCGTATTGACGGAGCAAGGTCTGCACCATCCGCTTGGCGAGCGTCTCGCCAGAGCGCTGCAGTTCTCCGAACAGCATGCGAGGCACGCCGGGATGCTTTGCCACGAAGTCGATGTGCGTCATGAACATGGCTTCGAGCGCCGCGGCAGGCGACGCGGCGCCTTCGGCCGCCTTGTCCACGCGCACCAGCAGACGCTCACCGACCCAGGTCATCGTTGCCTCCAGGATCGCGTCCTTGGTGGGGAAGTGGCGAAACAGCGCGCCCTGCGTCAAACCCATTCGATCAGCGATGGCCGTGGTCGTGATCTCGGCCGGGTTTTGCTCCGCGGCCAAGTCCACCACCGCTTGCACTGTGGCAGCACGCCGCTCTTCAGCGGACAGATGTTGAGGACGTTCGCTCACCGATCAGACTCCTTAAAGTAAGTGACCTATTACTAGCCTAACATGCAAAACGTCCGCGTCGCAAGATCGGGAATACGGTTCATTGCACGGGAAAGGATGGTTCCCGCCCCATCCATGGGTCGTGGCCAAGTGAGCTGACGAGACCCAGGAAGCGAACGAACTTCTTATGCGGCTCATGAGTAATCGGTCGGCAGGTCGGCCACCCCAGTCAGAACAAAAGAAGCGATTTCGTTCGAGCGAAGGCGGAAATTCCCCCAGGCGTTCTGCAAGGCCTTGCATCTTTTCCCGTAGGCATTATGATAGTAATAGGTTACTTACAACATGGGAAGATCAAAGGTGGACACCCTTGCCATACCTGACAAGCCCGCGCCGGCACCGTCCGAAGTCGTCTGTCGCCCCGATGTCCTGGATACGCTTGCGAACGCGTGCCGGGCACGCGGCACTGGCGGGTTGTCACCGGCGGCGGGTTTGCTGGCTTGGTACGACTGGGCGCTGCACCTGAGCCTTTCACCGGGCAAGCAGCGCAGCCTGATCGAAAAGGGGTTGCACAAGCAGCGACGCTTGGCGCGTTACGTCGCGCACGTTGCAAGTGCCCGCGGCTGCCCCACGTGCATCGAGCCGTTGGAGCAGGATCGGCGCTTCGAGGCGCCGGCCTGGCAGCAATGGCCGTTCAACGTGATCCACCAGGGCTTTTTGCTGCAGCAGCAGTGGTGGCACAACGCCACCACCGGCGTGCGCGGCGTGTCGCGCCATCACGAGAACATGGTCACTTTCGCCGGGCGGCAGTGGCTGGACATGTGGTCGCCATCGAATTTCATCTGGACCAACCCGGAAGTGCTGGAAGCCATCAGAACCAGCGGCGGCGCCAACCTGTGGCGCGGCGCGATGAACTTCCTCGACGATGCACAGCGCTTTGCGCTTGACGATGAACCGGCCGGTGTCGAAGGCTTCAAAGTCGGCCAGGACGTGGCGGTCACGCCAGGAAAGGTGGTGTTTCGCAACCACCTGATCGAGCTGATCCAGTACACACCCACGACCCCCGATGTGTATGCCGAGCCGGTGCTGATCGTGCCCTCCTGGATCATGAAGTACTACATCCTCGACCTGTCACCGCACAACTCGATGGTGAAGTACCTGGTCGACCAGGGGCATACGGTGTTCATCCTTTCATGGAAGAACCCGACCGCGGCCGATCGCGACCTCGGCCTGGAGGATTACCGGTGGCTGGGGGTCATGGATGCACTGGACGCGGTCACGGCCATCGTGCCCGAGCGCAAGGTGCAGGCGGTTGGCTATTGCCTGGGCGGTACCTTGCTGACGATCGCCGCAGCCGCGATGGCGCGCGATGGCGACGAACGGCTGCACAGTTTGACGCTGCTGGCGTCGGAGACCGACTTCCGCGAGTCGGGCGAAATCGCGCTTTTCATCGACGACAGCCAACTCGCCTGGCTGGAAGCCGGGATGTGGGACAAGGGCTATCTCGACGGCAAGCAGATGGCCGCCTCTTTCCAGATGCTCAACTCGCGCGACCTGATCTGGTCGCGCCGCGTGCGCGAGTACCTGCTGGGCGAACGGCAGGAGTTCAATGACCTGATGGCCTGGAATGCCGACGTGACGCGCATGCCGTATCGCATGCACAGCGAGTACCTGCGGCGTTTGTATCTGAACAACGATCTGGCCGAGGGACGCTACCAGGTCGGCGGACGGCCGGTGGCGATCGCCGACATCGAAGTGCCGATGCTCATCGTCGGCACGGTGCGCGACCACGTCGCCCCCTGGCCATCCGTGTACAAGATGCACCTGCTCAGTGATGCGGAGCTGACCTTCGTACTGACCAGCGGTGGGCACAACGCCGGCGTGGTCAGCGAGCCGGGGCACCCCCGGCGCAGCTATCAGATTGCGACCCGCAGCGTCGGCGCTCGCTACGTCGATCCGCAAACGTGGCGTACCGAAACCCCGCTGAACGAGGGCTCCTGGTGGCCAGCCTGGCAGCAGTGGCTGGCACGACATTCGACCGAGCGGATATCGCCGCCTGCCATGGGCGGCACGCAGGGACCGCTTGGTGATGCACCGGGAACCTATGTGGCAATGCGCTGATACGACTCGCCGAAGCCGAGACAAGGCCAGGCCATTTCAACAGGGACATCACTAGGGATGGCCCACACCCGCCCCGAAGGGGGCCCACCATGACCGAAGGGCACTGCAATGAGCAACGAACTGCCAATCCATCTCTACAAAGCCAATGCCGAGCTGCAACTGCAGATCACGCGCTTGCTGCAGGAGAGCAGCCATCACTGGCTCGAAGCCATGCAACAGCTCAGCGCTGGCGGCGTGCTGGAGACGACCTCGCGCATCCAGGGCCTCCAACAGGCGGCCGACTGGCAGGCGCTCGCGACCTTGCCGTCCGAGGTGTTCTGGCGTCTGTGTCAAGGCCGCATGGGCGATGCCCAAGCGGTCGGGCAAGTAGCAGCCAAGAGCCAGACGGCCTTTGCCAATGGACTGCGCCAGGCGCTCACGACTTGGCAGGAGTCTGTCTCCGAGGCATTCGGCGCCAGTGGCGACGCAGCCTCTTTCACGCAGCTTTGCCAGCGCTGGGCGCAGCCCTGGACCGCCCCAAGCGCCGTACCCCAAGGCAAGACCAAGAAATGAGGGGACGGCAATGTATACGACGCAACGGACGGCGCTGGTGACGGGAGGCAACCGGGGGTTGGGCGCTGCAATCGCCCGTACCCTGCACGACGTCGGCCACCGCGTGATCGTCACGCATACCCCCGGCAACATCACGATTGGCCAGTGGCAGCAAGCGCAAGCGACACAGGGCTACACATTTGCTGCCTACGGGGTGGATGTATCCGACTACGAATCAACGCAGGAACTGGCGCGGCGCATCCACGCCGACGGTCATCGGATCGATATCCTGGTGAACAACGCCGGCATCACCCGCGACGCAACGCTGCGCAAGCTCGACAAGGCCGGGTGGGATGCCGTACTGCGCACCAACCTGGACTCCATGTTCAACGTCACCAAGCCGTTCGTCGATCCGATGGTCGAGCGCGGCTGGGGTCGCATCGTCAACATCTCGTCGATCAACGGCAGCAAGGGCCAGTTCGGGCAGACCAATTATTCGGCGGCCAAAGCCGGCGTGCACGGGTTCACGAAGGCGCTGGCGCAGGAGGTCGCGCGCAAGGGTGTGACGGTCAACACCGTGTCGCCGGGTTATCTGGCCACCGAGATGGTGATGGCGGTGCGGGAGGACATGCGCCAGAAGATCATCGATGCGATTCCGGTTGGCCGTCTGGGCCAGCCGGACGAGATTGCGGCACTTGTCGCCTTCATCGCCAGCGAAGCCGCCGCCTTTATGACCGGCAGCAACGTGGCGATGAACGGCGGCCAGCATATGTATTGAGTAGTCGAGGGGCCTGCGGCATGAAAGTCTGGACCATTCGCTTGGGCAGTGTCTTCCCCGCTCGCTGCAATTCACCGAAGAGCATCCTTGGCACACCCGGGTGCTCGGTCACGAAGCATGCGCATTGACATGAGGGTGCTTTCGCGGTGACGGATAGTGATCTGCAAGCTCTCCGATTGACCGCACGTCTAGCAGGCGTCGTTACCCTGATCCTGACACTGGTCGACACCCCCATCGCTTGGTGGCTGGCTCGTACCAAGACCTGCTGGAAAGGGCCGATAGGAGGCCGCCTTGGAGCTTAGATTGCTACGCTATTTCGTTGCAGTCGCGGAAGAGCTGCATCTCGCTCGCGCGGCCGAGCGTCTCGGCATCGAGCAATCTCCGGTTTCGCGGGCAATGCGCGACCTCGAACGCCTGCTGGGCGTGTCATTGTTCGACCGCAGTGCCCGGCAGACGCGGCTGACTTGGACCGGCCAGGTGCTGCTGGGCGAAGCTCGGCGCGTCTTGGCCACCGTGGACCAAGCAGTTCAAGCTACCAAGGCTGCAGCGCAGGGCTACCAGAGCTATTTGCGCATCGCCATCTGCGACAGCCTTGCCCAGCCACGCATCGCCTCGCTACTGGCGCGCAGTCGCGAGGAAGAGCCTGAATTGGGGATTCGGGTCTTCGAGCTGCCGTTTTCGCGGCAGCTCAAGGGCCTGCACGATGACCTGCTGGATGTCGGCTTCGCGCTGTCCGATGCGATCAACGGAGGGCTGATCGCCGAGCCTGCCTGGAGCGATCCGCTATCGGTGATCGTGCCGACACGCCATCCGTTGCTCGCGCATGCACAGGTCAAGTTGGAGGACGCCTTGAAGTTTCCGCTGGTGCTGTGTCACCCGGATGCGGCGTCGGGCTGCCATGACCAGATTCAGGCACTGCTCGACGGCGCGGCCATCACGCCCAAGGTAGCCGACCACGTGACGAGCCTTGGCGTGATGCTCACGCTGGTGGGAGCCGGTTATGGCATCGGCTTTGCCATCGGCGCACAGGTGCAGACTTGGCAGCGGCCCGACATTGCGACACGCCCGCTGGCGGGCATCACGCCCACGCTGACGACCTACCTGCTGCGCCGCCAGAGCGAGCCCTCGGAACCGATGAAGCGGTTCTTGCAGCGTGCTCGGAGGTTGTTCCGGCCGCAAGGCGATGTGCACGCTCCTTGACCCGCATCGGTCCGGGTACGTTGGCTATTGGCAGCCGTCTCCGGCTCTGGGTGGACTTAACTGGTCCGTCACGTTGACCGACTTGGATTTTTGAGTCCAGAATAGAGGCCTTCTTGGGAAGCTGACCCCAAGAAATTCTTTGTTGATCAACCAGTTGGGTTGTGGGTGCTGTTCCCTTCACCCGCTCCAGCCCCATTCCTGCACAAGGCCAGTCCCGCACCGGACTGGCCTTTTTGCTTTTGCACGCCCGCCCTCGCTCACAGCTCGGGCGGCAGGTAGAGCGACTCCTTCACCTCCTCCATCACCACGTAGCTGCGCGACTCGGTCGCCGAGGGCAGCTTGAGCAGGATGTTGCCGAGCAGGCGGCGGTAGTCGCTCATCTCGGCGATACGCGCCTTGATCAGGTAGTCGAAGTCGCCCGACACGAGATGGCATTCCATCACCTCCGGCACGAAGGCGAGCTCCTTCTTCACCCGGTCGAAGGCATCATTGGACTTGGCCGACAGCTTGAGCTCGACGAACACCAGCAACGCCCGGCCGAGCGCGTGTGGATCCACGCGCGCGTGATAGCCCGTGATCACACCCTCGCGCTCCATGCGCCGCACGCGTTCGGTGCACGGGGTCGCCGACAGGCCGACGCGCTGCGCCAACTCGGTCATCGAAAGGCGCCCGTCCTTTTGCAGAAGATCGAGGATTTTCAGGTCGATACGGTCGAGTTCGCGCATTTCACTCCCATCCCTACCAAGGCACCACCTGATTCAGGCGTTATCGCTATTTAACCGCCAATAATAGGTGACTTTCTCTGCACAAGCATTCCTACACTGCCGATATTCAACCTATATCCGGCAGGAGACCTGAAATGCACGTCATCGTACTCGGCAGCGGCGTCGTCGGCACCACGACAGCATGGTATCTCGCGCAGCAAGGTGCACAGGTCACCGTGATCGACCGCCAACCTGGTGCAGCCCTCGAGACCAGCTTCGCCAATGCCGGTCAGGTATCACCCGGCTACTCCACGCCCTGGGCCGCACCCGGCATCCCGCTCAAGGCGCTCAAGTGGCTGTTTCAGCGCCACGCCCCACTCGCCATCCGCGCCGATGGCAGCCTCTTCCAGTTGCGCTGGATGGCGAAGATGCTGGCCAACTGCTCAGGCGCACGCTACGCGGTGAACAAGGAACGCATGATGCGCGTCTCGGAATACAGCCGCGACTGCCTGCGCACGCTGCGCGAAACGACCGGCCTGCACTACGAAGAGCGCAGCCGCGGCACCTTGCAAGTCTTCCGCACCCAGGCGCAGCTGGACGCGGCGGCACGCGACATCGCCGTGCTCGATGAGTGCGGCGTACCCTATGAACTGCTCACCGGCGATGATGTGGCGCGGGCGGAGCCGGCGCTGGCGCAGCGTCCCAGCAGGCTCGCAGGTGGCCTGCGTCTGCCCAACGACGAAACCGGCGACTGCCGCCTATTTACCGAGCGGCTCTCACAGATGGCAGAGCAGGCGGGGGTGCAGTTCCGTTTTGGCGTGGAGGTGCGCGAGTTGGTGCAGCGTGGTGGCCACATTGCGGGCGTACGCATCGCCGGCAATGACGCTCAGGCGGAAAACGAGCTGCTTACCGCTGACCGCTACGTGCTCGCCTTCGGCAGCTATTCGCGCCCAATGGCTGCCAGCCTCGGACTGGATCTCCCGGTGTACCCGGTGAAGGGTTATTCGCTGACCATTCCGCTCATCGACGCAGCCCGGGCGCCGGTATCGACCGTGCTCGACGAAACCTACAAGGTGGCCGTGACCCGCTTTGACGACCGTATCCGCGTCGGCGGCATGGCTGAGCTGGGCGGCTTCGATCTGCGCCTGAACCCGCGCCGCCGCGAGACCCTGGAATTGGTGGTAAGCGACCTCTTCCCGGGCAGCGGCGCGGTGGACAAGGCCGAGTTCTGGACCGGCCTGCGTCCGATGACGCCCGACTCGACACCAATCATCGGCGCCACGCCCTTCCCGGAGCTGTTCCTGAACACTGGGCACGGTACTCTGGGCTGGACCATGGCCTGCGGCGCCGGCCAGCTCGTGGCCGATCTGGTCACCGGCCGCCAGCCCGCAATCCGTCACGAGGACCTGGGCCTCACCCGTTACCACGGCGGGAACGCCGGGCGGCAACCCCGGACGGAAGGCGGCCGCATGCTAGGCACCGCCTGATCCCGGGCGCCCCCCGCCCCAGCGGCATTGCAGGCGAGCGCATTTCCCCGCACCATCACGCGTTTACCCGTATCGCCCCGCCCCCGGAAGCCCACATGCGACCTGCACGCGCCCTCGTCGACCTCGCCGCGCTACGCCACAACTACCGCATCGCCCGCCGCCTGCATGGCGGTCGGGCGCTTGCCGTGGTGAAGGCGAACGCCTACGGCCATGGGGCCACGCGCTGTGCGCAGGCGCTTGCCGATGAAGTGGACGGTTTCGCGGTGGCCTTTCTAGACGAAGCCCTCGCGCTGCGAGAGGCCGGCGTCGTCGCCCCCATCCTGCTTCTTGAGGGGGTTTTCGACGCCGCCGAGCTGATGCAGGCGGCCGCACACCGACTCTGGATCGTGGTGCACCACGAAGCACAGCTGCGCATGCTGGAGACGACGCCGCTCGACCATCCGCTGCAGGTCTGGCTGAAGGTGAATAGCGGCATGAACCGCGCCGGCTTCACGCCCGAAACCACCTCGGCCGCCTGGCAGCGCCTGCGCGCCTGTGAGCGGGTGGGCGAAATCACGCTCATGACCCACTTCGCGCGCGCCGATGAGCCTGGCGAGCAGGCAACGCTGGAGCAGATCACACGCTTCGACGCGGCGACAGCCGGCCTGCCCGGCGCGCGCAGCCTGGCGAACTCTGCGGCCGTCCTGGGCTGGCCGCAGGCAAGACGCGACTGGGCGCGACCCGGCATTTTGCTCTACGGTGCCGACCCGATGCCCGACGCCGCACACGGCCTGCAGCCGGTGATGACGCTCGAGAGCGCAGTCATGGCGACACGGGAGATCGGGTCGGGCGAGCCGCTCGGCTATGGCGGGCGCTTCGTGGCCCAGCGACCGACCCGCATCGGCCTGGTCGCCATGGGCTACGCGGACGGCTATCCGCGCGTGGTGCCGGACGGCACGCCGGTCACGGTGGACGGACGGCCGTCTCGCGTGATCGGGCGGGTGTCGATGGACATGCTTACGGTCGACCTCACGGACCACCCCGGCGCACGCATCGACAGCCGGGTGGAACTATGGGGCAATGAGGTTGCGGTCAACACCGTGGCGCAGGCCGCAAGCACGATCGCCTACGAGCTGCTGTGCAACGTGAAGCGCGTACGCTTCGAGTACCGCGACTGAAGGTATTCCGGAATGACCGTGCCGGCGACGGCGCGGCCATCCCGGCAGGCATCACTGCCGCACGCGGTCGATGACCACCGTCACTCCGGAGGCGTCGGGGGCAACCGGCGCACTCTCCCCTTCGAGATCACCCGCACGCGCAGTGGCGTCACCGCCCTTGGCCACCCGCGCCGCGATCACCACGCGCTCGGGCACCGCTGCATCGCCCATCATGAGTGTGGCGCCGTCGAAGTCGAACGCCAGGGGCAGTTCCCCGCCGGTGAAGCGCAGCGCAGCCAGCGGCGGACCGCCCGCCTCGCCGCGCACGAAGACGAACACTGTGTCCCCGGCCGCAACCTGGTCCGCCAGCGCCCCGGCGAGTTCGAGCCGTCCGGCAACTCTGAGCGCGGAGGCACCGACCGCCGCCGGCGCTGTACCTTCGTTCTCACCCAGCGGCGGCATCCCGGCCTTGGCGCGCGCGTCGTTGATACTGGCACGCACGCCAGCCGCGGCTTCGTCACCGGAGGGGATCTGAACCAGGATCCGCTCCCAGTACTCCGCCGCCCCCTTGAAGTCCTTACGCTGGTAGGCGGCCGTGCCGGCCAGTGCGAGCGCCTTGGGATGGCCGGGAGCGGCCGCAAGCGCGCGCTGAACCAGTTCGGCCGCCTTGCCATCGAAGCCTTCCATCGCGGCCACCACGTCCGCCCAGTCGGCGAGTACATTGGGATTGTTCGGCACCACGCGGTCGAGCTGCTCATAGGCAGTGGAGGCTTTGGGCAGGTCCTCGAGCACCAGATAGGTGCGGGCGAGCATGGCCCAGCCTTCGGCGTTATCCGGCTCTTCCTTCAGGCGCGCCTCGAGCGAGCCCACCATGTCCTGGATCTGGTCCTGCGTGAAGCCTTGCTGGGTGGCGACGTTCTCGGGGTTCAGCGCATCGGGCTCGCCGATCACCAGGTAGGCGCCGATGGCCGCAGCAGGAATGGCCAGGCCCACCATCACCGCCCAGGCGCGGCTTGGGCGGGTATCTGCGGCCTCCGCTACCTCGACCGCGGCCTCACCCTCTTCCAGCGCGCGGCGCTCGAGTTCCTCGCGGCTCTTGGCGTGGCTGGCGGCATCGATTTGTCCTGCGACCAGTTCGGCGTCGAGTTCGGCAAGCTGCTCACGCAGCACCCTGAGCGCCACGGTACTCTGGCGCGCCTCCTCGCGGCGGCGTCGCGCGCCCACGCCCAGCAGCGGCGGCAGGACCAATAGCAGAGCGCCGGCCAGGAGCAGGCCGGCAAAGACGATGAAAGCGGTCACGAACGGGACTCCGGAGATGCGTTATCTTGCTCGTCGGCGCGCTCGAGCAGCGCACGCGCGCGCTCACGGTCGGCTGCCGACAGGCCGCGGTCGGCCGCAAGCTCGACGCTACGCCTACGCAGCCGGTACGCCAGCCAAGCGGCGCCGCCGATGAGCAGCGCGAGGGGACCAAGCCACAGCAACAACGTGGTGCCCTTGAAAGGCGGCTCGTAGAGCACGAAGTCGCCATAGCGCTCGACGAGATACTCGACCACGTCATCCTTGCTCTTGCCAGTGGCGAGCTGTTCACGCACCTGGTTGCGCAGATCGACGGCGAGCGGGGCGTTGGATTCGGCGATGGACTGGTTCTGGCACACCAGGCAGCGCAACTTGTGCGACAGCTCCATGGTGTCTGCTTCCAGTTGCGGATCGGCAGCCACCGTAGGCGCTACCGAGGGATCAGCGTCGGCCGCGTGGCTCGCGGGAGCGAGGCCCAGCGCGGCGCCCAGCATCAGCCAGGCGAGGGAACGACGCAGGAAGGACGGCATGTGCTCAGCCCGCACGGCGCAGCTCCTCGATCTTGGGCATCAACACGTTCTGTAGCGAATCAGGCGTGATCGGACCGATGTGCTTGTATCGGATGCGACCTTCGCGGTCGATGAGGAAGGTCTCGGGCACGCCATAGACGCCAAAGTCGATACCGACCCGGCCATCGATGTCCATCACCGAGACCATGTAGGGATTGCCGTGGTCGCCAAGCCAGCGCTGCGCGCGCTCCACGGCCATGGAGGTCTCGGCCTCGAGCGACAGACCACGAGCGTTGATCGCGCCGTCACCGCGCACCTCCTTATAGTTCAGCCCCACCACCGGCACGACCTTGTCCTGCGCCATGCGCACCAGCAGCGGGTGCTCCTGCCGGCAGGCCACGCACCAGGATGCCCACACGTTGAGCAGCCACACCTCGCCGCGCATCTCCTCGAGGGAGAACTGGGTCTCGGGGGCATCGAGGCGTGCGAGGCTGAATTTCGGTGCAGGCTTGTCGATCAGCGGCGAGGGCACCTCGCGCGGATTGAGGGTGAGGCCGAAGGCGAGGAAACCGGCCAGGCCGAAAAAGAGCAGCAGAGGAACGAGAAACTTGGCTTTCATGGAAGTCCTTGCAAATCGCGCTCAGGCCGAGGCCGCAACGCGTTGTCCCGCAACCGCCCCTGCATCACGCGCGGCAAGGCGACGGTAGCGGACGTCCGCGGCGGCGAAGATCCCGCCCAGACCCATCAGCACGCAGCCCAGCCAGATCCAGCTGATGAAGGGCTTGTAGTAGAGGCTGACGATCCAGGCGCCGTCCTCGAGCTGCTCGCCGAGCGAGACATAGACGTCGCGGAAGGGACCAATGTTGAGCGAGGCCTCGGTCATCGGCATGCCCTGCGCCCAGTACAGGCGCTTTTCAGGCGTCAGGGTGTCCATGACCTCGCCGTCTCGCACCAGCTCGATCCGCCCGCGCGCGGCGGTGTAGTTCGGCCCCTCGATCTCCTCGGCGCCGCGGAAAACGAAGGTATAGCCAGCAAGTTCGGCATGCTGGCCTTCGAGCATCTTCACGTCGATGTGACGATCCAGGCTGCCGACCATCGTCACGCCGATGATGAACACGCCCACACCCAGGTGCGCCAGCCACATGCCCCACCACGACGCGGTGATCAAGCGCAGGCGCACCCCGGCGGATGCGCCGGCGCGGTCCTTGAGCCGGCGCGCGAGCAACTGGAGGCTGGCAAGCACGACCCAGGCCGCAAGCGACAGGCCAAGCGCCGTGCGCCAGGTCAGATGATCCACCGCCACCGCCGTGCCGACGCCGATGATCACGCTGGCGATGAATGCCGGCGCCACCTTGCGCACGGCAGCAAGCAGGTCGTCGTCCTTCCACCGCAGGAAGGGGCCGAACATCATCAGCACCACCACCGGTGTCATCAGCGGCACGAACACCGCCTCGAAATAGGGTGGGCCGACCGAGATCTTGCCGAGGTTGAGCGCGTCAAGGAAGAGCGGATAGAGCGTGCCGAGCAGCACCGATGCCGAGGCCACTGTGAGCAGCACGTTGTTCGCCAGCAGCGAGGTCTCTCGCGACACCAGGGCGAAGCTGCCACCGCCGGTCAGTTTGTTCGCGCGCATCGCGTACAGCAGCAGCGAAAAGCCAATCACGATCACCAGCAACGCGAGGATATAGAGGCCACGCTTGGGGTCGGTTGCGAAGGCATGCACGCTGGTGATGACGCCCGAACGGACAAGGAAGGTGCCGAGCAGCGACAGCGAGAAGGCGCCGATCGCCAGCAGCACCGTCCAGCTGCGGAAGGCCCCGCGCTTTTCGGTGACGGCGAGCGAGTGCATCAGCGCGGTGCCGAGCAGCCAGGGCATGAAGGAAGCGTTCTCCACCGGATCCCAGAACCACCAGCCACCCCAGCCGAGCTCGTAGTAGGCCCAGCCGGAACCGACCGCGATGCCGGCGGTGAGGAACACCCACGCGATCGTGGTCCACGGCCGCGACCAGCGCGCCCAGGCGGCGTCGAGCCGGCCCGAGAGCAGCGCCGCGATCGCGAACGCGAAAGCCACCGAGAAGCCGACGTAGCCCATGTAGAGCAGCGGCGGGTGGATGATCATCCCCGGGTCCTGCAGCAGCGGGTTGAGGTCGCGCCCCTCGCCCGCACCCGGGAGCAGGCGGTCGAAGGGATTGGAGGTGACCAGCGTGAAGGAGATGAAGCCCGCGCTGACCCAGCCGAGCACGCCGAGCACGCGCGCCATGAAGGCTTCGGGCAGGTGGCGCGAGAACACCGTCACCGCCACCGTCCACAGCGCCAGCGACATCGCCCACAGCAGCAGCGAACCCTCGTGGTTGCCCCACACGCCGGTGATTTTGTACATCAGCGGCGTGGCGCTGTGCGAGTTGGTCGCCGCGAGTTGGACCGAGAAGTCGCTGGTGACGAAGGCCCAGGTCAGGCAGACGTAGCTGAAGACGATGAAGAAGAACTGGCCCTGCGCTGCCGGGCGACCGACAGCCATCAGGGCCATGCTGTTGCGATGCGCGCCGACCAGCGGCACCACCGCCTGCACCAGCGAGAGCACCAGCGCGAGGATGAGGGCGAAATGTCCGAGTTCGGGAATCATGTCACTGGCTCAGCGTCTGTGCGGCTTTCTGCGCCTGCTCCACGGCGTGCGCAGCTTCGGGCGGCATGTAGTTCTCGTCGTGCTTGGCGAGCACCTCGCTGGCGCGGAACACGCCGGCCTCGAGCTTGCCCTGCACCACGGCGCCCTTGCCCTCCTTGAAGAGGTCGGGGAGCGTGCCCTTGTAGGTCACCGGGATGACCTTGGCAGTGTCGGTGATGGCGAACCGCACCGTGACGCCATCGGCCTCGCGTGCGATCGAGCCATCCTCGACCATGCCGCCGATACGGAAGGTCTTGCCCACCGGCGCCTTGCCTTCGGCAACCTCGGACGGCGTATGGAAGAACACCAGGTTCTGCTGGAAGGCGCTCAGCACGAGGGCCACCGCGGCGACGAGCAGTGCGACGCCTCCACCCACGAGCATCAGACGCTTGCTACGAGCTTTCATTGTTCCGACTCCATGGCGGGCACGAGGCCTTCGCCGTTACGCTTTGCTGAATCCTTGCCGACCGCACGCCGCCAGCGCAGCAGGCGGCGAACCGTGTCCTTCCGACGCTGGAACACGAGCACGAGTTCCAGCGCGATCAAAGCAAAAGTGACGCCATAGCTGCCCCAGACGAAAAAGGCGGCGCCATCCATGTCCCAGAACGCGGACCAGCTCTCCCACTGCCACTGCATCAGGCACGTCCTCCGCTGTTGAGGGCACCGGCCGGCGCCAGCCTGTCGAGCTCGGTCGCCACCCATTCGGTGTGGCGCTCACGCTCGAGGATCATCGGCCGCACCCGCCACAGCACCACCGCGATCGTGTACATCCACGAAGCGATCGCCATCACCAGCATGCCGGCAAGCATGGTCGCGGCCATCGACGGCGCCTTGTTCAGGCTCACCGAGGCGCCCTGGTGCAGGGTGTTCCACCACTGCACCGAGAAATAGATGATCGGCACGTTCACCGCACCGACCAGGGCGATGATGGCGCCAGCGCGGTCGCCGCGGCGCGGGTCCTCGATGGCACGCGTGAGCGCGATGAAGCCGAAATAAAGGAAGAGCAGCAGCAACTGCGAGGTAAGTCGCGCGTCCCACACCCAGTACGCGCCCCAGGTGGGCTTGCCCCACAGCGCTCCCGTCCATAACGCGACGAAGCAGAACATGGCCCCGGTGGGCGCCAGCGCCTGGCTCATCACGAAGGACAACCGCGTGTTCATAATCAGCCCCACCGCCGACCAGAAGGCCATGATCAGGTAGATGAACATGGACATCCAGGCCGCCGGCACGTGGATGAAGATGACGCGATAAACCTGCCCCTGCGTCGCATCGGTGGGCGCGACGAAGAACCCCAGCCACAGACCCACGAGCGTGAGCGCCACCGCGAGCGCAGCGAACCAAGGCGCGAGACGGCCCGCGAGGGGATAAAAGTGTTGCGGCGCGGCGAAGCGCCAGAGGCTGCGGCCGCGTTCGGGTCTTGTCATGCTCGGATACTTCGCTCACTCGGTCGGTCGGGCCGCCTCGGCGCCCCGACCCAGTCGTCAATCGGTCGATATTCTCAATGCAGCGGCACAGGCTAGCGGTGCCAGTGCCAGCGCACCCGCAAGCCCACCTCCCAAAAGCAGCAGGTGTGCCGCCGCGCCCGTACCGGAAAGCTCTGCCTCAACCGCCCCAGCGCCGAAGATCAGCACTGGCACGAACAGCGGCAGCACCAGCAACGCCAGCAACATGCCGCCGCCACGCAGGCCCAGGGTCAGCGCCGCACCCACCGCACCCAGCAGTGCGAGGATCGGCGTACCGAGCGCCAAACTTAGTACCAGCACTGGCAAACCGCCTTGCTCCAGGTCAAGCAGCAAAGCCATGCCCGGCGCCACCGCCACCACCGGCAGCCCAGTGCTGATCCAGAAAGCCAACACCTTGGCCATCACCCACAGGGCAGCCGGTTCCCTGGACAGGAGAAGTTGCTCCAGAGTTCCGTCCACGTAGTCCTGGGCGAACAGCCGGTGCAGCGACAGCAAGCAGGCGAGCAGTGCAGCAACCCACAGCACGCCCGGCGCAATCGCGCGCAGCTGGTTGGGCTCGGCGCCCACGCCGAAGGGAAACAAACACACCACGATGACGAAGAAGGCCAGCGTCACCAGCACGTCGGCACGACCGCGC
This sequence comes from Thauera sp. AutoDN2, assembly GCF_051280715.1. NCBI lineage: Bacteria > Pseudomonadati > Pseudomonadota > Betaproteobacteria > Rhodocyclales > Zoogloeaceae > Thauera > Thauera sp. AutoDN2. Next base: position 69,805 of record NZ_JBNCAR010000005.1, read on the forward strand.
CAGGCGAGCAGTAGGTCGCGGCGCAGCACCGCGAAGAAGGTGCTCAGCATGCGAAGGCCCCCACGTCGAGCACCTCGGGCGGGCGCGCGAAGGGCGCATCCTGATGCGTGGTGAGCATCACCATGCCACCCGCAGTGCAGTGATCCGAAAGCGTCGCGGCAAGGTCGGCCACCGCATGGACGTCGAGTGCGGTGAAGGGCTCGTCGAGCACCCAAAGCGGACGGCGGGCGGACAGAAAGAGTCGCGCCAGCCCCACGCGCCGGCGCTGGCCTTGAGACAGCACGCGAGCGGGCAGGTCGAGCTGGTCCTCCAGCCCGATGCGCACCAGCGCGTCGATGCAGGCCTGCGCTTCGGCCCGGTCACCCGATGCGGCGCAGGCAAAGCGGAGGTTCTCGAGCGGAGTCAGCAGGTCGTTGAGCGCGGGCGCATGTCCGAGATAGAGCAACTCGCCATGAAAGGCCTCTCGCTCGCGGCGGATCGAAGCGCCACGCCAGCACACCTCCCCCGCCTCAGGCATTGCGAGCCCGGTCACCAGTCGCAACAGACTGGTCTTGCCGACGCCGTTGGGACCGGCGACGCGCAGCAACCCGCCCGCCTGCAGGCGGAAGGCGAGTTCGCGAAACAGCAGGCGGTCACCCTTCAGGCAGGCGAGATCAGCGACTTCGAGCATGGGGACGGATTGAACCACAGGCGTGGCCGGTCGCGCCATCCTGCCGGCCCTGCGGGGAGCGGGAACATGGCCTCACACCCGCATCCGCTCCACGGCCCACACCGCCGCCTCCACGCGCGAACGCAATGCCAGCTTGCGCAGGATGTGCTTCACATGCACCTTCACTGTGCCCTCGGTGATGTCGAGTTCGCGGCCGATCTCCTTGTTGGACAGGCCCGTGGCGATTTTCTCGAGGATACGCGTTTCCTGCTCGGTGAGACCCGCAGCCTCGGGCGACTGCGGGCGCGATTCGCTGCGCAGCGCGGCAACGAGAAGCTGATTCAACTGCTCGGGAATCACCACCCGCCCCTCAACTATCGCCCGCAGCGCCTCAAGCATGGCTTCCGGCGCCATGTCCTTCAGCAGGTAACCGTCCACTCCGCAGCGCAGGGCCGCAACCACGTCCTCACCCGAGTCCGAGGCGGTAACGATTACGACCTTCGCCCTCAGTCGCGCTGCGCGCATGGCCCGCAGGGCCTCGAGACCGCTCAGTTCCCGCATCGCGAGGTCGAGCAGGACGAGATCCGGATCCAGAGACAAGGCAAGGTTCAGGCTGTCCGTACTGCCGGCGGCCTCGGCCGCGACATGCATGTCAGGAGCCTGATGAAGGAGTTGCACCATGCCCTGCCTGAACAAGGGGTGGTCGTCGAGGATCAGCACGCTTCTGCAGCGGAGCATCAGGCGAGGCCTCCAGCGTCCATGGAACGACGGCCGGTACAGGACGGGACCTTCGCGCAGTGGCATACGACCCTTTTTGCTGGCGCTGTAGACATACCCCTTTCACCTGTTCAGGCCGGCTCATGCGCCTGCCAAATTGTATAAACGCCAATTATTCATAGTCTTGACTTTACATATACATACCTCCAAAGAGGTATGCATTACATCACGCTCTGCTTTTATACCAATCGCATTTGACGTACACGCAAGCGATGGTCGTCTAATCTACAGAGAGTTCGTAGCCGTCCGCAGGAGACCCGCATGGCACAGACCGTCCCCTACATCGACACGACCGACCTTCTCGCACGCTGCGCGCCCTTCAACATGCTCGACAGCCAGGAGCGCGCCCGCATCCAGGCCGCGACACGCCCGATTCATGCTGCGCGCGGCGAACTGCTCACCCAACAGGAGTCCTGTCCGCGCGGCATCCACATCGTGCTTTCCGGCAGAGTGAAATGCTTCATCCTGTCACCGTCCGGTGGCGAGAAGATTGTTCGCCTCGCTGAGCCGGGCAGCTTTTTCGGCGAGGAGGCGGCGTTGCTCAACCGTCCACACCTCGCCAACGCCCAGGCCATGTGCACAAGCGAGCTTCTGCTCGTACCTACCGCATCGCTGAGAGAGGCGATGGTGACCTCGACGGCCTTCTCGGTGTCCATGGCGGCTCATCTCGCCGCTGCGAGCTACGACCTCATGTCCACGATGCAGGTTCAGTTCCAGCTCAGCGGCACACAACGGGTAGCGCACTACCTGACCCGGCTGGCCCCGGACGACGCTGAGTGCTGCGAGATCCGGCTCGACACCGACAAGCAGACCATCGCCGCGCAGCTTAACCTGACCCCGGAGACCCTCTCGCGCATCCTCGCCCAGCTCGCGCGCGACGGCATGATCCAGCAGCGCGGTCGACGCAGCATGGTCCTCAACAAGTTGTCGGCGCTGCGCGACTGCGCGGCACACTGAACGACAATCTGGAGCACAGCACGCCTCAGCGCGCCACCGCGGACGGCTCGAGCGGCCGGACCTGAGCCAGGTGTGCCGGCACGGCGAGCCAGCGAGCAAACATGCGCCACAGGTCGACATCGAAGCAGCGCGGCGTGGTGACAGCGCGCTCGCGTAGTGCGACTTCGCCCGCTTCGGCATCCACGCTGCCCAAGTGGCACCAGCGGTCGAACAACTGAAGTCGGTGCCGCCCGCTCACTGCATGCGTCTCCTCGACCGCCACTGCTCCACCCCACGGCCAAGCCCTCGGCCCGACCCCTTCGAGGGCACCTGCCAGGCGCGCGTCGTGCTCGGCGGCGCTTTCACGCCGTGCACAAACGCCCGCACAGCGCCGGGACCCGTGCGCGGAACACGGCCCCGTCCCGCCCTCCAGGCCCAGCCTTTGCGGGCACAGGCGGTACAGCATCGCAAGCTCGCGCAGCACATTGTCCGCTTCGCGCCGATTGCGGAACACACCATATTGACCACTCCATGCGGCCGGATCCGTGCCGGCCACCGGCACGGCCTCGAAGATCGGCGGACGCTTCCGGTTGGGCAGCAGGCGAAGCGCAAAAGCGCCATCCGCGGGCTCATGCGGGCGGTTGAAGCGGGGCTGGAAATTGCGCAGCAGAGCTGCTTCGCGCAGCGACGTGTCGAGCTCGCCGGCCGTCTCGACCCACTCGACGCGACGCACCCGCGCAGCCAGTTCCGCGTCCCGACCCTTGCGCGCCGCCGCACCGAAATGCTCGCGCACCCGTGCGCGCAGGCTCTGCGCACGTCCCACGAACAGCGGCACCTCGCGCCGCCCGGCCATGGCTTCAGGCTCGGCGTAGAACAGGTACAGCCCGGGCACGTCGGGTATGGCCTCCAACTCGCCTTCGGCCAGCCCCGGCGGCTGGGCAGGCGCCTTCATGGCTCGCGCCACTGCACGCGCGAGGATCTCCTCCGGAAACGCCGCCTGCACCTGACGGACGAACTGCCACAGCACATCCACATCGCCCATCGCACGATGGCGGATCGTACACACCAGCCCGTGACGCTCGATGAGTGCGTCCAGTCCGTGCTTGTGATGCTGTGGGTATAGCGCGCGCGAGAGCTTCACCGTGCACAGCACCTCGGCGTCGAAGCTCCGACCGATGCGCTCAAACGCGTTCTTGATGAAGCCAAAATCGAAGCGTGCACTATGGGCGACAAAGACGCAGCCCTCGAGTAGTCCTGCAACCTTGTCCGCCACCGTATCAAAGGTCGGCGCATCGGCGACCATGGCATCGGAGATACCGGTGACTTCCTCGATCAGTGGCGGAATCGGCTGGCCGGGCGCGATCAGGCTTTCCCAGCGCGCACGCACCTCTCCGTCCTCCACGCGCAGGATGGCGATCTCGGTGATGCGGTCGCGCACCGGATGCGCACCGGTGCTCTCGACATCGATGATGGCGAATCGCCGCGGCAGACTCATGCGTCAGGGCCGCAGACGGAATCGAACAGCCGCAAGCGAATCCTTCAGGCCGCGGCTCAGTGGTTGGCGTCGTAATAGTACGACTTCACCGGCACACGCGCGGCCGCCAGGCGCTGCTGCTCCTCGACGCTCTGCGGCTTGTCCCACCACAAGGCACGGCCCGTCTTCTGCTCTGCGCGCTCTTCGGGATGCTTCTCCATCCATTCGCGCATGAATTTGGTGTGCTCGGATTCGTACATCGCCATGATCGGGTCCTCGAGGTTGGACCGCGATTTTAGCAGCACGCAGAAGGCAGGGCACGGGATACCGGCTTGATGATAGGCTAGTTATATTCGACCCAGCGCATACTGCGCCGCCACGCGGACAGCATGCTCCAGCGCCACGCCTCACGGACCTGGCCGGATCCAACAGCGCCCGTCACGCCACAGACTTCGCATACATGAACCTGAGAACCCGATTCCTGCTGCTTACCGCGCTGCTCATGCTGACAGCGTCAGCCGTAGCCTTCGCGTTGTTCCAGCGCGCGGCCGAGCGCATCATCGAGCACTGGGGCGTCCGCCTGGCCGAGACCCAGGTGCGCTACGACAGCGCGCGCCTGCTGCAGCCGATCGGGCGTGAGATTGCGCTTGCCCGCCAGATGGCGCACTCACAGGTGCTGCGCCGCTGGGCGCAGAATCCGGACGATGTCGCGCTATACACCGAGGCTCTGGCGGAGATGGAGAGCTTCCGCAACAACTTCCAGGACCGTAGCTATTTCGTCGCCCTGCGCAAAACGGGGGCTTACTACCACAATAATGCGGCCAACGAATTCGGGGAGGCGCCGCTGCGCTACCACCTCAAGGAGAGCGAGCCGGCCGACGCCTGGTTCTTCACCCTGATCCGCGAACAGCGCGACTTTCACCTCAACATCAATCCGGACGTCCCGCTCGGCGTCACCAAACTCTGGATCGATGTGCTGATCCGCGGCGATGACGGCCACATTCTCGGCGTGGTCGGTACGGGCCTGGAGCTCGACGGCTTCATCCGCGATGTGATCGACGTCTCGCCTCCGGGCGTCAGCACGCTCTTTGTCGATCATAGCGGGGCCATCCAGCTCTTCCGCGACCGTGAGCTGATCGACTACGCCAGCATCGTCAAGCAGGCAGCAGAGAAGAAGACGGTGGACCGGCTCCTCGAGCGCGAGGAGGACCGCGCACAGCTGCGTGCGATGATGGCGCAGCTGCGCGCAAGTGGAGCCCTGCCCATGACCGTCCTGAGCCACTTCGTCAAGGTGGGTGGCGAGCGCAATCTGGCGGGGATCGCCTACCTTCCCGAGCTCGACTGGTTCGAGATCACGCTGCTCGACCTCGACGTACTGATGCCGGTCAGCAGCCTGAACGTGGCGGCGCTCGCCTTCAGCGCTGCGCTGCTGGTAACGCTGGCCATCGTGCATCTGAGCATGACCCGCCTGATCTTCAGACCCCTCGGCGCACTCGAGCGCGCAATCCTGCAGGTACGCGACGGCGACCCGGACCCCGTCGCCCTTCCCTCGGGCAAGGGCGAGGTCGGCAAGCTGATCCAGCATTTTGAGGCCATGGCCAACGCGGTTCGCAGCACCCACGCCGAGCTCGAACACCGGGTGCAGGAAAGGACCGAGGCGCTCAACCGCCTTGCGCGCATCGACGACCTCACCGGCCTGACCAACCGGCGCGGCATGACCGAGCTGATCGTCGAAGAGCTTAGCCGCAGCGCTCGCCAGCACAGCGCGCTCGGCATCATCTGGATCGACGTCGACCACTTCAAGCAGATCAACGACATGCTGGGCCATGCAGAGGGTGATCGTGCGCTGACCAGCGTCGCCCAGCTCCTGCGTAGCCAGATCCGCCCCTACGACAGTGCGGCGCGTTGGGGTGGCGACGAGTTCCTGGTGCTGCTGACGCCCTGCGATCGTACGGCGCTGGTCACGTTGAGCGAACGCATACGCGCCGAGGCCGAGCACACATTGAGCCTGGCCAATGGCCGGCCAATCACGCTCAGCATCGGGGCCTATCTGGCCCAGCCGGGTGAAAGCGACGAACACGCCCTGCTCCGCGCCGACGAGGCCTTGTACCGGGCAAAGAATCAGGGACGCAACCGGGTCGTGGTCAGCGGCTGAAACAGCCGACGGGGACGCTCGCGCAGGATCAGCCCACGCGACCGTCGCCCTTCACCCTACCGATTCGCACCACATCCGGCAGCCGCCGCACCTCGCGCATCACCCGCGCCAGGTGCATGCGGTCGCGAACCTGGACGGTAAAGCTCAGCGCCGTGTAGTCGCCCTGCTCGCTTTCCATGGACACGCCCTGGATATTGCAGTCTTCCTCGGCGATGGCGTTGGCCACGCGCGCGAGCACACCACGCGCATTGCGGCTGAGCACCCGGATGCCGACGTCGAACAGGCGGTCGTCGGTCAAGTGCTCCCATTCGACATCGACCCAGCGTCCACGGTCGCCACGCAGGCGCGCCACATTGGGGCAGTCGTGCGTATGCACCTCAAGGCCCTGCCCCTTGCGCAGGGTGCCGATGATGGGATCTCCCGGGATCGGATGGCAGCAGCGCGCCAGCTGAACAGCCACCCCTTCCGAACCACGGATGGTGATCGCCCCGGCGGGCTTGGGCTTGACGACGTCCGGGCGCCCCGACTCCATGTCCTGCGCCTCGGCAAGGCGGCGGGCGATGATCGCAGGCAGGCGCTTGCCCAGACCGAGATCGGAGAACAGGTCACGCTTGTGCCGTACGCCCCGGTCGCGCAGGAAGCGGTCCCAGGCAAAGGTGGAAATCTGCCCCAGCGTAAGCCCATGCGGACGCAGCGCCTGGTTGAGCAGGCGCTCGCCAAGCGCAACCGCCTCGTCCTGCTGCGCGTTCTTAAGGAAATGGCGGATCTGCGCGCGCGCCTTGCCGGTACGGGCATAGGCCAGCCAGGCCGGGTTGGGGTTGGCATGCGCTGCGGTGATGATCTCGACCTGGTCTCCGTTGCGCAACTCGCTGCGCAGGGGCATGAGGTCGCCGTTGACGCGACAGGCCACGCAGCGGTTGCCCACGTCGGTGTGCACCGCGTAGGCGAAGTCGACCGGGGTCGAGCCCTTGGGCATGGAGAAGATCTTGCCCATCGGCGAGAACACGTATACCTCGCCCGGGAACAGGTCGATCTTTACGTGCTCGAGGAATTCGGTGGCCTCGCCCGACGTGGACTGCAACTCGAGCAGGGACTGCAGCCAGGAGTGCGTCTTCTGCTGCAGTTCGGTGAGGGTTTTCTCGTCTTCCTTGTACAGCCAGTGCGAGGCCACGCCGGTCTCTGCGATGTGGTGCATCTCGCGGTTGCGGATCTGCACCTCGACCGGCATGCCGAAGGGGCCGATCAGTGTCGTGTGCAGGCTCTGGTAACCGTTTGCCTTGGGGATCGCCAGGTAGTCCTTGAACTTGCCCGGCACCGGCTTGTACATCGAGTGCAGCGCGCCCAGCGCCAGATAGCAGCTGGGCACATCATTGACGATGACGCGGAAGCCGTAGATGTCGAGCACCTGCGAGAAGGACAGGTGCTTCTCGACCATCTTGCGGTAGATGCCATAGAGGTGCTTCTCGCGCCCCTGCACTTCCGCGGCGATGCCCCACTGCGCGAGGCGCTCCTCGATGCTGGAGAGGATCTTGCCCACCACTTCTCGGCGGTTGCCGCGTGCGGCGCGGATCGCCTTGGCGAGCACCTCGTAGCGCAGCGGGTACTTGTTCTGGAACGACAGTTCCTGGAGTTCGCGGAAGAGGTCGTTGAGCCCGAGCCGGTTGGCGATCGGCGCATAGATCTCGAGCGTCTCGTTGGCGATGCGGCGGCGCTTGGCCGGACGCATGTGGTCCAGCGTGCGCATGTTGTGCAGGCGGTCGGCGAGCTTGATGAGGATGACGCGCAGATCGCTCGCCATCGCCAGCAGCATCTTGCGGAAGTTCTCCGCCTGCGCCTCCTCGTGCGAGCGAAACTCGATCTTGTCGAGCTTGGAGAGCCCATCTACCAGCTCGGCGGCGATCTTGCCGAAGCGTTCGGCGATCTCGGCCTTGCTGATGTGCGTGTCCTCCATCACGTCGTGGAGGAGCGCCGCAATCAGCGCCTGCGAGTCGAGGTGCCAGTCCGCCACCAGCGAGCACACCGCCACCGGGTGGCTGACATAGGGCTCACCGCTGACGCGGAACTGCCCGGCATGGGCATCGGCGGAAAAATGATAGGCCGCTTCGACCCGGCCAACGTCCTCGGGCTTGAGGTAGGTCTGCAGCTTGGCCTTGAGTTGCTGGAAGTCGAGCGCGAGCACGCTCGACACCGGCGGGCGGAAGGATTGGGGGGCTGGGCTCGCGTCTGCGGCTTTCATGCAACCCCCGGGCGGAATCAGGCCTGACCGCGATTGAGCATCTCGAGGCCGACCTTGCCTGCCGCAACTTCACGCAGTGCGACGACGGTGGGTTTGTCCTTGTCCTGCGGGTCGAGCTCGATCTGCGGCGTGCCGCCGGCGGTGAGCTGGCGGGCACGGTAGGTCGCCGCCAGCGTGAGCTGGAAGCGGTTCGGAATCTTCTTCAGGCAGTCTTCTACGGTGATGCGGGCCATGTTCAGTCCTGTTCGAGAAAGGCGAAATATTCGGGATGCCGCAAATGCTGGTTCGCATAACGCAAACGCGCAGCGCGCACTACGGCGACCAGATCGTCGAGCGCGGCATCGATTTCGTCGTTGATTATAACGTAGTCGAATTCGGCGACATGGCGCATCTCTCCGCGCGCACCGAGCAGGCGGCGGCTGATGACCTCGTCGCTGTCGGTGTTACGCCCGCGCAGGCGGGACTCGAGCGCCTCCATCGACGGCGGCATGATGAACACGCCCACCGCATCGGTGAAATGCTTGCGAACCTGTTGCGCACCCTGCCAGTCGATCTCGAGCAAGGTGTCACGCCCCGCCGCGATCTGCTCCTTCAACCAGACCTTCGACGTGGCGTAGTAGTTTCCGTGCACCTCGGCCCACTCGAGGAACTCGCCGCGATCGCGCAGGCTGCGGAAGGTCGGCACATCCACGAAGTGATACTCGCGCCCATCCTGCTCGCCCTGCCGCGGTGCGCGCGTGGTATAGGAGATGGACAGCTGCACGCGTCGATCGCGCTGCAGCAGGCCGCGCACCAGCGTGGTCTTGCCGGCGCCCGACGGTGCGGTGACGATGAAGAGGGTTCCCGGCATGGTGCGCGTCCTCGTTTGGCTTAGGGCGGTCGCCCGCGCGCGCTATGCGGCGCGGTCTGGCTGGAGCGCGAGCGCTCACTCCAGGTTCTGCACCTGCTCGCGCATCTGCTCGATGAGCACCTTCATCTCCATGGCGATGCCGGTGATGTCGGTTGCAGGCGATTTGGAGGCCAGGGTGTTGGCTTCGCGGTTCAGCTCCTGCATCAGGAAGTCGAGCCGTTTGCCGGCTGCGCCGCCAGCCTTGAGGATGCGCTCGACCTCATCAAGATGCGTCGCAAGCCGGGTCAACTCCTCATCGACATCGATACGCTGGGCGTAGAGCGCGACCTCCTGGCGGACACGATCCTCGTCCAGGCTGGCGACCGCATCGCGCAGTCGTGCGGTGAGGCGCTCCTGGTATTCGGCGACCACGGCCGGCATGCGCGGCGTCGCCTGGGCGACCAGCTCGCGCATGCGCGCCACCCGCTCACGGATCATGTCAGCGAGCTTCTCGCCTTCGCGACGACGCGTCGCCACCATGTCGTCGAGCGCGGCTTCGGCGAGTTGGACGATCGCCGGCAGCATCTCGTCAAAGCCAAGGCTGTCGTCGGCGAGCATGCCGGGCCAGCGCAGCAGTTCGTTTACGCTGAGCGGCGCGGCGTCGGCGAAGCGCGCGCGCAGGGTCGCCTGGGCCTCGGCCAGTTGATCGAGGAGCGCGGCATTGAGCGCCATGCTGCGCGGCGCACTGTGCCCGGCCTGGAGATTGAGCCTGCACTCGACCTTGCCGCGCCCGAGGCGGGCCGTGATCCGCTCGCGAATGGCCGGCTCGGCCGCACGCAGATCGTCGACGATGCGGAATCCCAGGTCGAGATAACGCGAATTGACGCTGCGCAGCTCGAGATGAAGGCTGATACTGCCCAAGTCTCGCGTCTGAACCGCGAAACCTGTCATGCTTTGGACCATTGAAGCGCTCCGGGAACACCGCCCCATCGATTAAACTGGGCGTTCCTCTGTGAAATGAAACCGCGAAGGTTCCGATTCTAGCGCCCCCGAAGATGCCGCCTCAAGCCAATTGCGCGCTGCCACAGGGCTTCCAGCTCGACCAGTACCGCATCGAGCGACAACTGTCGCTGGGCGGGTTTTCCATCGTCTACCTCGCCTACGACACCGAAGGCACCCCGGTCGCGATCAAGGAATACCTGCCCAACTCCCTTGCGCTGCGCAAGGAAGGCGAGACCGAACCGCAGGTCCCGGAGGAGCACCGCGCGGCTTTCCGCTACGGCATGAAGTGCTTCTTCGAGGAAGGCCGCGCCCTCGCCAAGCTGATGCACCCCAACGTCGTACGCGTGCTCAACTTCTTCCGCGCCAACGGCACGGTGTACATGGTCATGCAGTTCGAGCGCGGCCGCACGCTGCACGAGTACATCCAGAAGCACCGCGGCGAGATCAAGGAAGGCATGCTTCGCGCGGTGTTCGCGCGCATGCTCAACGGCCTGCGCGAGGTGCATTCGCACAAGCTGCTGCACCTGGACATCAAGCCCTCGAACATCTACCTGCGCACCGACGGCACCCCGGTGCTGCTCGATTTCGGCGCCGCCCGCCAGACCCTGCTCACCGACCAGCCCGTCCTCAAGCCGATGTACACGCCGGGCTACGCCGCGCCCGAGCAATACGAGAAGAGCGCCCAGCTCGGCCCCTGGACCGACATCTACAGCGTGGGTGCCAGCCTGTACGCCTGCGTCACCGGCAGCGCCCCGCCGCGCGCCGACGAGCGTACCCAGCACGACACCTTGCAGCCCCTGGTCCGCACCCACGCGGGCCGCTACCAGAACCAGCTGCTCGAACTGATCGACTGGACCTTGCTGCTCGATCCGCTCAAACGCCCACAAAGCGTATATGCGCTGCAGAAGGCACTGGTTCACCGTCAACGCGGGGCGGACCGGCCGGAGAAGTGGTTTTCGGACCTAGGCAGCCGCCTGAAGTCCTTCATCGCCCGCAACTGAGGCCGTGTAACCATGCGCTTCACCATCTATCAGGAAAGCCGAGTCGGCCAGCGCAGCAACAACCAGGACCGCATCGCGCACTGCTATTCGCGCGATGCGCTGCTGCTGGTGGTGGCCGACGGCATGGGCGGACACCAGCACGGCGAACTGGCCGCCCACGTCGCGGTACAGCACATCGCGCTCGCCTTCCAGCGCGAAGCGCGGCCCATGCTCGCCGACCCCTCGCTGTTCCTGTCACGGGCGCTCACCAACGCGCACCATGCCATCCTTGACCATACGCTCGATCGCGGCCTGGCCGAGGCGCCCCGGACCACCATCGTCGCCTGCGTGATCCAGCACGGTGCGGCATTTTGGGCGCACGCGGGCGACTCCCGGCTGTACCTGCTGCGCCGCGGCCACATGGTCACACGCACGCGCGACCATTCGCGCACGCAGATGCTCGTGGATCAGGGTTTGCTGCGCCCCGAGGACGCACAGCACCACCCCGGCCGCAATCGGGTCTACTCCTGTCTGGGCGGCACGCACCAACCCCAGGTCGAGCACTCGCCGCGCACGCCACTGTGCGATGGCGACATCATCGCCCTGTGCAGCGACGGCGTGTGGGGGCCCGTGGGGGACGACCGCCTCGTCACCGGGCTCACCAATGGCCCGCTCGGTCAGGCTGCACCTCAGCTCATGGACCAGGCTGAGCATATCGCTGGCCCGAGTGCAGACAATCTCTCCATGGTGGCGATGTGCTGGCACGACGAGAACAACCTCGGCCCGGCAACGGTAGACGCAATTTCCACGCGCACCATGGAGATGGACATGTTCAGCACCCGCCTCGGCTCGGGCAGCGCCAGCAACGGCGGCGCCGATCTCGACGAGGACGAGATCGAGCGCGCCATCCGCGAGATCAACGAAACCATCCGCAAGTTCGACCAGAATTGACAGGAATCCCCATGCGACCCAGCCAGCGACACCCCGACCAGCTCCGCGACGTCCGCCTCACCCGCGGTTTCACCTGCCACGCCGAAGGCTCGGTGCTGGTCGAGTTCGGCGCCACACGCGTGCTGTGCACCGCCAGCGTCGAAGAGAGCTTGCCCCCCTTCCTGCGCGGCAAGGGCCAGGGCTGGGTAACCGCCGAATATGGCATGCTGCCGCGCGCCACCCACACCCGCAGCGCGCGCGAGGCCGCCAAGGGCAAGCAGAGCGGGCGCACCCAGGAGATCCAGCGCCTGATCGGTCGCAGCCTGCGCGCAGTGGTTGACCTGGTCGCGCTCGGCGAGCGTCAGATCGTCGTCGACTGCGACGTGCTGCAGGCCGACGGGGGCACCCGCACCGCCGCCATCACCGGCGCCTGTGTCGCCGTACATGACGCGCTCGTCGGCCTGATCACCGCCGGCAAGCTCGCCCACAACCCGATGCGCGAGCTCGTCGCCGCAGTGTCGGTGGGCATCCACCAGGGTGTGCCCGTGCTCGACCTCGACTACGCCGAGGACTCCGACTGCGACACCGACATGAACGTGGTGATGACCGAGAGCGGCGGCCTGATCGAAGTCCAGGGCACCGCCGAAGGCGCGGCCTTCTCGCGCACCGAACTCAACGCCCTGCTCGACCTCGCCGAACGCGGCGGGCGTCAGCTTTTCGAACTGCAGCGCGCAGTGCTGCACGCCGCCATCCCCAAGGCCTGACCCCCTCGCGCCAGGAGCACCATCGCATGAGCAAACGACTCGTCCTCGCCAGCAACAACGCCAAGAAGGCCGCAGAGATGCAGGCCCTGCTCGCCCCGCTCGGCATCGAGGTCGTCCCGCAGTCCGTGTTCGGCGTGGGCGAGGCCGAAGAGCCGCACCCCAGCTTCGTCGAGAACGCGCTTGCCAAGGCCCGCCACGCCGCGTCCGCCACCGGCCTGCCCGCGGTGGCGGACGACTCCGGCCTGTGCGTCGAGGCGCTCGGCGGCGCACCGGGCGTGATCTCCGCCCGCTTCGCCGGTGAGCCCAAGTCGGACGCGCGCAACAACGCCCTGCTGCTGGACAAGCTCGCCCATCTCACCGAGCCCGCCCAGCGCCGCGCCTACTTCTACTCGGCGGTGGTGCTGGTGCGCCACGCCGAAGACCCCCGCCCGCTCATCGCCGACGGCGAATGGCACGGCGAGATCCTCACCGCCGCGCGCGGCGAGGGCGGCTTCGGCTACGACCCGCTGTTCTGGGTCCCCGAACTGGAGCAGACCGCTGCCGAACTCGACTCCGCGCTCAAGAACACCCTCAGCCACCGTGGCGCCGCCATGCGCCACCTGCTCGACCGGCTTGCCGCACATCCGCTCTGACCCCGCCGCCGTGACCACCCGCCGCACCATCCCGCTGACGCCGCTCACCACGCCGGCGCGCGCCCTGCCGCTGCCCGAACGCCCACAACTCGAATCCCCGCCGCCGCTGTCCTTGTACGTGCATTTCCCCTGGTGCGTGAAGAAGTGTCCCTACTGCGACTTCAACTCGCACGCTCCACGCGAGGGCGGCATCCCCGAACAGGCCTGGCTGGACGCAGTGCTCGCCGACCTGCAGCACGCCCTGCCCCAGGTCTGGGGGCGGCGGGTGCACAGCGTCTTCATCGGTGGCGGCACCCCCAGCCTGATGTCGGCGGCCACGCTCGACGGTCTGCTCACCGGCATCCGCATGCTGTTGCCGCTCGACCCGCTCGCCGAGATCACCCTGGAAGCCAACCCCGGGACAGTGGAAGCCGAACGCTTCCGCGACTACCGCGCCGCCGGCGTCAATCGCCTGTCGCTCGGCGTCCAGAGCTTCGACGACACCATGCTGGCAAAGATAGGCCGCATCCACGGCGGCCTTGATGCGCGGCGTGCGATCGACGCGGCGTGCACCCACTTCGAGCGCGTCAACCTCGACCTGATGTATGCCCTGCCCGGCCAGACCCTGGACAGGGCGCTCGCCGACCTGGAGACCGCGATCAGCTTCGGCGTGCAGCACCTGTCCTGCTACCACCTCACCCTCGAGCCCAACACCCCCTTCGCGCACAACCCGCCACCGCTGCCCGACGACGACAGCGCCGCCGACATGCAGGAGGCGATCGAAGCCCGCCTGGCCGAGGCCGGCTTCGAACACTACGAGACCTCCGCCTTCGCCCGCCCGCACGAGCAAAGCCGCCACAATCTCAACTACTGGACCTTCGGCGACTACCTCGGCATCGGCCCCGGCGCCCACGGCAAGCTCTCCAGCCACGAGGGCATCCGCCGCGAGATGCGCCACAAACACCCCGGGCGCTACCTCGAAGGCGCGGCGAGCGGCGACTTTATCCAGGAAGCGCGCGAGGTGTCGGTGGCGGAGTTGCCCTTCGAGTTCATGATGAACGCGCTGCGCCTCACCGAAGGCGTGCCGGCGAAGCTGTTCGCAGCACGCACCGGCGTGCCGATCGAGGCGATCGCCGACGAGCTCGCGCAGGCGCGCGAACGCGGGCTGCTGGAGATGGCAGGGGGGCAATTGCGGCCGACGCTGCAGGGGCGTCGGTTTCTGAACGAGTTGCTGCAGGTGTTTCTGAAGGTTTGAACACCCTGCATCTTGCGAGGGGGGCGTCGAGGAGTGTTTCCTTGCCCAACAGCCTGAAATCCCTTGTCGATGAGCGGGTCGGCGAGCGGGGCTACAGCACCCGTAGCGAGTACGTGTGCGAACGGATCACATCGATGTCTTGCGCATACTGCACGGCCGGCGCGACATTCCCGCCTGGATGCAGGCCCCTGACGCCATCGCCTGGCAGCGATCGGCCGAGACGCCAAGGCCCAGCAATCACGGCCCGCTCATCGAAGCGCCATTCATGTGGCCTGTTTTGGCCGGACTGAGACTTGCAGCCCCGACCTGCGTGGGGGTACAACCCGCCCCTGGCTGTCTCGACCCGACCCAAAGCCGCTTGATGACATTTTCAAACGCGCTGACAGCTTGCGGGCAAGATTGTCTGGATGCGTCGTCTCGCCAGCTCAGACATGTACGAACTCACTGTTTGCGCAATGTAGCACCGAGGTGCTACATTGACTTTCGGTACCACACTACGGAGTTTGCCATGCCCACGACCACCATTCGCCTGCCGGATGAGCTGAAAGCCCGACTTGCAACTGCTGCAAAGCACGCCGGAATGACGGCTCATGGCTTCATTCTCCAAGCGATCGCCGAGAAGACCGAGCAGGCGGAACGTCGTGCTGATTTCGATGCAGTAGCGGAAGCTCGCTATGAACGCATTGTGGTCACCGGTAAGACCATCCCGTGGCAGGAAATGCGCGGCTATCTGGAAGCGCACATGGCCGGCAAGGCAGCGAAACGCCCTGTTGCGCGCAAACTGGCACGCTGAAGGTGTCCTGCATCGAGTTGGCGCCGGAGGTTGCAGAGGATTTTGATCGTATCCTCGATCATCTGACCAAGTACGAGGTAGCAGATCCTGGGCAGCGCATTGGCGAAATCATTGCTGCCTTGGAAGTTCTGGTGCAGAACCCGTCGATCGGTCGTCTGGTGGCGAATGCCAAGCGCGAGCTGGTGATTGGTCGTCGTTCACATGGGTATGTAGCCTTGTATCGCTATGTGCCCGAGATTGATACGGTGTTCGTGCTGGCGATACGGAGCCAGCGTGAGGCCGGGTACGTCGAGCGGGATTCGGCCGGGTAATACGCTTGCCACCGTAACGGCGTCACCGCCTTTCGCGGTCGGCCTGGACGCCCCGAGTGGCAGGTTCCGGATAAGTTGAACATTATTCGCGTTACCAGATTCTTCCATGCGGCTACGCCTGCTTGTGGCCGAACGTGTGCGTTCGCTGCAAACGCCGCAACGAGTCTCTACTGCTTCTTCCTCGCCCGAATATAGAGCACCTTGCTCGTACCACCCGGCGCGTTCCACTCCTCGGTCAGGAACAGATCATCCCGCCCCCGCACCAGATCGGACAGCTTCTTGAATCCGTGAAGCCGCGAGTCGAAATCCGGCTGGATTTTCTGCAGGTAACTGCCGAACGTGCCGAGATGAGCCCATCCAGAATCGTCAGCCGATTTCTCGAGCGCCTCCATCAGAAAATCGGTCGGAAAAGCCGGGCGCTCCATCGTCGTTGTAGGCGTGACCGCAGACCCGGCGGCGGGCCACTCCGACCGGGGCGCCGGTTCAGCCCACCGTGGCGACGAAGGAGCGGACCATGGCGACGACTTTCGCCTCGCGCTCACGATGCGGGACGTGGCACGTATCGGCCATCAACTCCAGCCGCGCCGGCCCGGCACTGCGCTCGGTGATCAGTTGCGGGTGAGCGGGTGAGCCGTATTCGTCATCGACGCCGTGAATGACCAGGCTCGGGCAGGTAACCTGCGGCAGCACGGCGCACAGCGACCAGGCCGCGAAGTCCGGGTGCAGCCAGGTTTCGATCCAGGCGTCGAGCACCCAGCGCGCCTTGTCCCCGTGGTAGCGCTTGAGACGCTCAACCTGGCCCGGGTCGCTGAACAGGGCGCGCGCATCCTCCAGCCCGGCAACGGTACGGTCCTCGACGAAGGCCTGGGCCGATTCGGTGATCAGGGCGACGCAGGCCGCACCGTGGTGCGCGGCGCAATTCACCGCCATTCCACCGCCGACGCTATGACCAAAGACGATGAAACGCGCGATGCCGAGCTGGTCGATGACGGCTGCGAAGTCGCCCTCCGCCTCGCGGGCGATGAAGTCGAGCGCGAGCGTACCGGGATGCGGGTCGGAATGGCCGAAGCCGCAGCGGTCATAGGCCACCACCCGGCGCCCGGTGGCCTTGCACAGCGCTGCGGGAAACCCGCGCCAGAGCTCGACACTCCCCAGCGAGTCGTGCAGCAGCAGAATGGGCGCCCCCGGCAAGGACTCGGTCGGCGCCCAGCTACGGACGAAAAGGCGGCCGTGACGACCCTCGACCCAGGCGTCCTGGCTGGTGGTGTGCGGCAATCGGATGTTCATGCGAGGAGGCTCGGGGCGGGTTGTCAGGGCTTCGACTCGACGCGATTGCCCTCATCCATGCGGCGGATCGCCTGTTCGCCCTGGCTGGCCAGCGCGGCGAGGCGGTCGATCTGGGCATCGAGCTTGGGCAGGGCGTCCTGGCGGTAGCGCGACAGGTCATCAATGGCACCGATCACGTCGGCGAAGGCCTGCTCGAGCTGGCCCATGTCGAGCATGGTCGAGGCCGCACGCTTCTGGATATCCACGCCCTGGGTGCGCAGCGCCTGCGCGGTACCGGCGATGAGCGCCGAGGTCGTCTCGTTGAGCGCGGCGACGCGGTCAAGCACCAGGCGCTGGTTGGCCAGGCCGAGGGCGACGGTGACGGCGACGTTGAGCGCCGACACGGTGACGTTGATCGCGCGATCCACGCCGCGGATGAGCTCGCGGTTGTTGCGGATGACGACCTCGAGCGCGAGCACGCCTTGCTGGCTCACCGCGACCTGTTGCTGCAGGTCTACGATGCGCTGCCGCAGCGGGAAGAGGAGTTCCTCCTCGACGAAGGCGCGCCGCGGCGCGGGCAGCGTGGCGGAGGCAGCCTCGCGCGCCAAGCGGCGGTCGATCATGCGGCCGAGTTCGACCTGGCGTTCGAGCTGCGCGAGGATGGCGCGCAACGACTGCTGATCGTCGGCGAGGGTGAGGTTGTCGCGGCGCAGCATGTCGGCGCCAGCCTGTAGGTCGCGAATGATTGCGTCGAGCGCGTCCTGCGCCTTCTCGTACTTCTGGAAGTAGCGCTGCATCGGCTTGCCGACGCCGGGGATGAAGGACAGCGCGCGTGACAATCCTTCGCCGCTCAGCTGCTGGCGGGCGGGGTCGAGGTCCTGCATCTTGTCGCGCAGTGCGATCAGCGCCTGCGCCACCGGACCGCCTTCGTCGCCCTGGTGGGCAAGCTTGCGGATCGGTGCCTGCAGCATCTCGCTGCGCCACGCCGCCTGGCGCTGCAGCTCGACGCCCATGGTGTCCACCGCCTCGCGCTGGCGCTGGCGCTCGGCCTCATCGGCGGCAAGGGCGTCGCGCACGAAGGCGTCGGCGGTGACCGCAAGCTCGGGGTCTTCGGGCCTCTCCACAGGCTGCGGCGGAACCGTTTCGCGCGCGATGTCCTCGATCGGGGGCAGTGACAGGCTCATTGCAGCATTCCTTGTTCTACGGCTTGCGGCCGTACAGGCCGGCGCGCTCGGCGAAGCGGCGCAGCTCTTGCAGCGCCTGCTCCATGTTGCCGGCGGCGGCACCCTGGCTGCGGCCGGTGTCGATACGGGCGACGGCGACCGCGACGTCATCGAGCGCGGTCAGCGCGGCTTCGTTGCCAGCGGCGATCTCACCCAACCGGCGCTCGGTCTCGTCAGCGATCGCCAGCCGGCGCCGCAGCGCCTCGCGCTCGGTGGGGTTGAGGCGAGCGGCCTCACTTTCGAGCCGCGTACGGACGAAATCGGCATCGAGGCCAGCGCTGCCGTGCACCAGCTCGACCATTGCGCCCAGCCCGGCGGCCGCCTCGCGCCCAACCTCGCCGACCAGCCCGCGGGCGCGCTCGTAGGTCACTTCGCGCGCGTCGAACTTGTCATCGAGCACGTCGAGCGCGCGCTGGTAGCGGGTGAACAGGCGATCGGCCTGCACCGCGAGGTCCGGGCGGCGCAGATCAACGAGTTCGCGTTTGACCTCCCACAGCTGGAGCACCACCACATCGGCATCGGTCGGTGCGAGGTCGGGGTCCAGCGTCAGCAGGTTACGCTCGCGGCGCGCGTTGGCGACCTCGTGGCGCTGCCGCTCGCGGGCGGCGGCACGTTCACGCCCGGCACGCGCGGCACGCCAGCGGCGCCAGCGCTTCTCCACGAACAGCTCGATCGGCACCGCGGCCAGCCCGACGAGCCAGCCGCCGAGGCTGGCGCCGAAGCCGCCCCAGAAGGACGTCATCAGCAACAGCATCGCCACCGTGGGCATCGCTACCGCGTAGCGCAGGATCACCTGCCAGCGCGAGGCCACCTCCTCGGGCACGACCAGCCGCGGGTCGTACAGCCCGGCCATGAACCAGGGCATGAACGACACCAGCAGTCCGAAAGCAAGCCCTTGGAGGAAATCGAACATTACGTGGCGCCGAGCGCCGGGTTGAGCGTGTAGGTGCCGGTGAGCCGGGCCTCGCCGAGCACATGGCCGGCGATCGCCGCGCGCACGTCCTGGCCGGTGAAGCGACCTTCCACCGCGCAACGCGGCACGTCCAGCGCGTACAGCGTGAACACGTAATGGTGGATGATCGAGTCGTTCCACGGCGGGCAGGGGCCATCGTAGCCGTGGTAGTCGCCCTTCATCGCATCGTCGCCGGCGAACCAGGCGGTGTAGTCGTTGACGCCATGACGCGCGCCGAGCGCCGTCTCCGGCCCGGGCTTGCCGCCGGGCGTGACCTCGCCGGAGAAGTGGCCAGCGTCGATGGTGCGCAGGTCGGCGGGCAGGTCCACCACCACCCAGTGGAAGAAGTCCACCCGCGGCAGGCTGGCCGGCACCGTGCGCCCCTCCTGGTTCACGTCGTCGCCCTTGCTCGGAACATCGGGGTCATGGCAGATGAGCACGAAGGACTGCGTGCCGGCGGGTACGTCGCTCCACGCCAGTTGCGGGTTGCGGTTCCCGCCGAGGCAGACGTGACCTTCCTCTGCAGGAATGCAGAAGGCGAATTCGCCCGGGATGCGGGCGCCGTCGGTGAAGCTCTGGCTGGTGAGTTTCAAGGCACTCTCCTCGTGGATTGAACGGGACGTGGTCGAAGCCTGCACGGCAGCCCGATCAGGGCGTCTCGCACAGACAGTGCAGATACAGGTGACGCGGGTCGTTCCAGCGCAGCAGATCGGCGGTGGAGCGTTGCACCTCGCCGACCAGCCCAGCGAGCGGGCCGGTAGCCAGGCCTCGGGAGGCAAACTCCAGGCCGAGATCCTCGCCCGTGCGCAGCAGCCGGCGCAGCAGGCGCTGTTCGAGGGACTCGATCGCCTCGGGCCACACCACCTCGTAGTCGGCGAGGCCGGCGCGGGCGGCCGCAGCATCGATCGCACCCTGCAGGCCGCCGAGTTTGTCCACCAGGCCCAGGCCAAGCGCGGCCTCTCCGGTCCACACCCGCCCGCGCGCAACGGTGTCGACCTCGTCCACCGTCATGTTGCGGGCCTTGGCGACGACCTCCAGGAAGCGACGGTAGCCATGCTCGATACTGAGCTGCATGGCCTCGGCCGCTGCAGGGTCGAGCGGGCGACGGGGATCGAGCGCCCCGGCGAGTGGCGCGGTGGCCACGCCGTCGACACCGATGCCCAGCCGCCGCAGTGGCTCGGAGAACTCGGGGAAGAGGCCGAAGATGCCGATGGAGCCGGTCACCGTGGCCGGCGCAGCCCAGATCTCGTCGGCGCCGGAGGCGATCCAGTAGCCACCCGAGGCCGCCACCGAGCTCATCGACGCGATCACCGGCTTGCCGGCCTCGCGCGTGAGCTCAAGCTCGCGGCGGATCAGCTCGGACGCCCAGGCGCTACCGCCCGGGCTGTCGATGCGCAACACCACCGCCTTGATGCGCTCGTTCTCGCGCGCCGCGCGGATCAAGTGGGCGAAAGTGTCGCCAGCGACCACGCCCGTGGGTTCGGCCCCGTCGACGATGGTCCCTTGGGCGACAATCACCGCCACGCTCGCGGGCGAGGCCTCCTGCTGGCCGGCGACCACCGCCAGATAGTGGTCTATGTCGATGCGGCGCGGCTCTTCGCCATCCGGGGCCTTGCCCACGGCCTCGATCAGGCGCGCACGCCATTCGTCGCGAGTGCTGAAGCGGTCGACCAGGCCCGTATCGAGCGCGGCCTTCGCAGCGTCCCCCCCGGCAGCTGCGAGAGCGCCGCGGATGTCATTGACGTGTGCATCGACTGCCTCAGCCGCGAGCTTGCGGCTCGTGGCAATGTCGTCGCGCATGATGCGCCACAGGCCGCCGAGCAGGTCGCGCGTGGCCTCGCGGTCTTCGTCGGACATGTCGTTGCGGGTAAAAGGCTCGGAGAAGGACTTGTATTCGCCGACGCGGAAGACGTGTATCTTCACGCCGAGCCGGTCGAGCGCATCGCGGAAATAGGTTCCGTAGCGTGCCAGGCCGCGCAGCAGGACGAAGCCGTCGGGTGACAGGTGCACCTCGTCAGCCACCGAGGCGAGGTAGTACTGCGACTGGGTGAAGCGTTCGCCGCGCGCCAGCACTGGCTTGCCCGAGGCCTTGAAGTCGGCGATCGCGGCACGCAGCTCTGCGAGCTTGGACAGACCGCCACCGATGAGCTCGTCCGTCTCGATCACCAGCGCCGCGATGCGGTGGT
Organism: Thauera sp. AutoDN2; assembly: GCF_051280715.1. NCBI lineage: Bacteria > Pseudomonadati > Pseudomonadota > Betaproteobacteria > Rhodocyclales > Zoogloeaceae > Thauera > Thauera sp. AutoDN2. The sequence continues at coordinate 91,134 of NZ_JBNCAR010000005.1, forward strand.
CGTCGCGCGCGCTACGCACCGCCTCAACCAGGTCGGCAAGACGCACATGCCCAGCGGGCGCGCCACCTGCGCGCAACAGCGCGAGCGGCGGCTCGAGTTCGGTCTGCTCGACGAGCGTGCCAACGGGGCTCAGTACCAGCGCAGACCCGGCCGGCACCTCGGGTGCGGGCCGGAAGAACAGCGACACCAGCACGCCAAGGCCGAAGATCAGCGATGCGTAGAAGACGCCCCGCACGAGCAGGTCGAACAGGCGCACAAACATGCGCAGCACGTTGTAGATGAAGCGGAACAGGCCTCGGATCACGCGGCGGTTTCCTCGTCGGTCAGGCGGTGGTCAATCGGTACGGCGGCGGAACACCAGGTCCCAGACACCGTGTCCGAGCCTGAGACCGCGGTTTTCGAATTTCGTCAGCGGGCGGTAGTCCGGGCGCGGCGCAAAACCGTCGGCGGTATTCTGCAGCAGTGGCTCGGCGGAGATCACTTCGAGCATCCAGTGCGCGTAGTCCTCCCAGTCGGTGGCGCAGTGGAAGTATCCGCCCGGGGCGAGTTTCTGTGCGACGAGGGCGACGAAGTCGGGCTGCACGATGCGACGCTTGAAGTGGCGCTTCTTGCGCCAAGGGTCGGGGAAGAACAGATGTACGCCGGCCAGGGCACCGTCGGCAACCATGTCGCGCATCACCTCGACGGCATCGTGCTGCATGATGCGCAGATTGGACAGACTGCCCTCGGCGATCAGCTTGCACAGCGCACCCACGCCGGGGGTATGCACTTCGATGCCGAGGAAGTCCTTCTCGGGCATTGCAGCAGCGATCTGCGCCGTGGTCTCACCCATACCGAAACCGATCTCGAGGATCTTCGGTGCTTCGCGACCGAACGCGACGTCGAGGTCGAGCGGCGCGACACGGTAGTCGATGCCGACGCTGGGCAGCACTTCATCCAGAGAACGCTGCTGAGCCTCGGACATGCGCCCCTGGCGCAGCACGAAGCTGCGGATGCTGCGGCTGGAGAAGCGGTGCTCAGGGCTGTCGCGACCGATGATCTCGACCTGCGAGCTGACTTCGGCAGACACCGGCACGCCTGCTCCGCCCGCTCGTTCCCGAACCTCTGGCGCGGCCATGGCTTCGTTGCGAACCTTGGTCATGAACCGATCAGCCCCTGGGTCGGCGAGCTCGGGTCGGCCGAATAGAACTTGCGCGGCATGCGCCCGGCGAGGAAGGCTTCGCGGCCGGCCTCAACCGCCTTCTTCATCGCGCCCGCCATAAGGACCGGCTTGCCGGCGGCGGCGATCGCAGTGTTCATCAGCACGCCGTCACAGCCCAGCTCCATCGCGATCGCAGCGTCCGAGGCAGTGCCCACGCCGGCATCGACCAGCACCGGCACCTTGGCGTTATCGATGATGAGGCGCAGGTTCCACGGGTTGAGGATGCCCATGCCGGAGCCAATCAGCGAAGCCAGCGGCATGATCGCGCAGCAGCCGATCTCCTCCAGCATCTTCGCCTGGATGGGGTCGTCCGCGCAGTACACCATGACATCGAAGCCATCCTTCACGAGAGTCTCTGCGGCCTTGAGCGTCTCGGGCATGTTGGGGAACAGGCTCTTGGGGTCGCCGAGCACTTCGAGCTTGACCAGCGGGTGACCATCAAGGAGTTCGCGCGCCAGGCGCAGCGTGCGAACCGCATCGTCGGCGGTGTAGCAGCCGGCGGTGTTGGGCAGGATGGTGAATTTCTCCGGCGGCAACACGTCGAGCAGGTTGGGCTCACCCGGGTTCTGGCCAATATTGGTGCGGCGGATGGCGACAGTGACGATCTCGGCGCCGCTGGCGTCGATGGCTTCGCGTGTCTCGGCGAAACCCTTGTACTTGCCGGTGCCGACGAGCAGGCGCGAGCTATAGGCCTTACCGGCGATGACCAGGGGGTCGTTCATGTTGGGAACCTGTTGTGCGGGGTTGTCTGGAAGGAAGATGCGTCAGGGGGGCGACCCTGCGGGAACGGATTTGGCAGGAGCGGGCGATCCCGCTTCCACCATACCCGCATCCACCGAGATGGCTTCAGCCGCCGCCGACTGCGACGACGATTTCGAGTCGATCGCCATCGGCGAGTTTCACGTCGGCATGGCGGGCCTTGGGCACGATCTCGCCGTTACGCTCGACCGCGAGCCGTTTGCCGACGAGGCCGCGCGCCTCGAGCAGCGCAAGCACGGTGAAATCGGGTGCCAGCGTCTCGGGCTGGCCGTTGAGAATGACCTGGATCATGGCGTTCGGGGCTGTCCGTAGGCGAAAAATCTTATCATGCCGTGGGTTTGACTTTTGCCCGGCGCGGCGCTAACTTCCTGCCACCTAGCGCCGATTTGATCAACAGCTTGCGGGCGCTCAACAAATACGGCTAAAGCGAGGGCACCCAGTCCGCGTTTGTAGCCGACTGGGTTTTTTGTTTGCAGATGACGAAATTGATCCCACCCCAATCGGTCGGCGTCGTCGCGCCGCAGCGGGCCGAGTTCACCGAGCCGCTCGCGCTGCGTAGCGGGGGTACGCTGGACAAATACCATCTCGTCTACGAGACCTACGGAACGCTCAACGCCGATGGCAGCAACGCGGTGCTCGTCTGCCACGCGCTGTCGGGCTCGCACCACGTCGCCGGCACCTACGCCGACGCGCCGCACAACGTCGGCTGGTGGGACAACCTGATCGGCCCGGGCAAGCCGCTGGATACGCGCAAGTTCTTCGTGATCGGGGTGAACAACCTCGGCGGCTGCTACGGCTCCTCCGGACCCAACCAGATCAACCCCACCACCGGCACGCTGTGGGGGGCGGACTTCCCCTTCGTGACCGTGGAAGACTGGGTGGAGTCGCAGGCGCGCCTGGCTGACCGCCTCGGCATCCAGCGCTTCGCCGCGGTGGTGGGCGGCTCGCTTGGCGGCATGCAGGCGATGTCGTGGGCGCTGCAGTTTCCCGAGCGCGTGGGCCACGTCGCGGTGATTGCCGCCGCGCCCAAACTCACCGCGCAGAACATCGCCTTCAACGAGGTCGCCCGCCAGGCCATCCTCACCGACCCCGAGTTCCACGGCGGCCACTACTACGCGCACGGCGTGGTGCCGGCGCGCGGGCTCAAGCTGGCGCGCATGGTGGGGCATATCACCTATCTGTCCGACGACTCGATGGCGGAGAAATTCGGTCGCAGCCTGCGTCATGGGCGCAACACCTACAGCTACGACGTCGAGTTCGAGATCGAGTCCTACCTGCGCTATCAGGGCGACAAGTTCGCCGGCTACTTCGACGCCAACACCTACCTGCTGACCACCAAGGCGCTCGACTACTTCGACCCTGCCTTCGAGTACGGCGGCAACCTCGCCGCCGCCCTGGCGCGTGCCACGGCGGACTTCCTCGTGGTGTCCTTCACCACCGACTGGCGCTTCTCGCCCGAGCGCTCACGCGAGATCGTCTACGCGCTGCTGCACAACAAGCGCAACGTCAGCTACGCGGAGATCGACTGTCCGGCCGGACACGACTCCTTCCTGCTCGACGAGACCCGCTACCACAAGCTGCTGTCGGCCTGGTTCGACCGCATCGAGGTTTGAATGACAACCCCCACGCTCACTGCGTTCGCTGCCCCCCGAGGGGGCGCCAGTACGCTTGAGACGGCTCGGCGCATACTGACATGACCTCCTACCGCTACGACTATGAAGTGATCACCCAGTGGATCGAGCCCGGCGAAAAGGTGCTCGACCTCGGCTGCGGCGACGGCGATCTGCTGCGCCACCTGATGCAAGTGCGCCAGGTGCAGGGCTACGGTGTCGAAAACGACCCCGACAAGCTGCTGGGCAGCGTGAAGAACGGCGTGAACGTGATCCAGATGGACCTCGAGAAGGGCCTGGTGGGCCTGGAGGACGGCTTCTTCGACCACGTGATCATGAGCCTGTCGCTGCAGGCCATGCACAACACCCAGGGCATCCTGCACGAGATGCTGCGCGTGGGCCGCGAGGCCGTGGTGAGCTTTCCCAACTTCGGCTACTGGCGCCACCGCCAGAGCATCCTCAACGGCCGCATGCCGGTGTCGGAGAGCCTGCCCCACCAGTGGTTCAACACCCCCAACGTGCGCTTCTTCACCATCGCCGACTTCGACGCGCTGTGCGAGATGAATGGCATCGCAGTGCACGAACGCCTCGCCTTCGACGAGGGCAAGCTGGTGCTGGACGAGCCGAACTTCCTCGCCAGCGTCGCGGTGTATCGTCTGGGAAGAGCCTGAAACCGGCCTGGGTGCGGGCCGGCAGGCGAGCCCGGGGGGACACCCCCGGGCATGGCGTCAGCCGACGACGAAGGACGAGACGTCCACGCGCACGGCCGGGCGCTCGAGCGCTGCAGCAGTCACGATAGCGAATTTCTTCGCCCATTCAGCGCCCTGCTCGAAGCGACTCTCGCCGCCGTATTTGGCGACGTTGAGGATCATGTCGAGCACCAGTACCTTGCCCATCGGGTTGGAAGGCGAGCACTCGAGCTCATCGAACTCTTTCGCGAGCCAGCTACGCGCCTGCTCCTTGGTGGTCGAGGCAACCTCGGCGTCGTGCAACGCGAACTCGTACTCGCGGTCACCGCCGAATACCACGGTCACGGTGTAGGACATGGAAAACAACCTCCTCGATTGGGGGATCTTTGCTTTGCCCGCATTGTTGGCGCAGAGCGCAGCGGATGCAAGCAAAGTATCGAATTGTGTAAACGGAAGGGGGTGGCGATGATCTGCGATAATGCGCGGCTCCGCAACGCCCCGGCCCCGCATCTTGTCCTCGCCCTCCGCAGCCCCCCGGACGCCCGCCTGGCTCGCCGCCCTGCTCAACCGGCGGATGCTGATCTGCATCTTCACCGGCTTCGCATCCGGCCTCCCGCTGTACCTGCTGCTCAACCTGGTGCCGGCCTGGCTCAAGACCGAGGGCCTATCGCTGAAGGCGATCGGCGCCTTCGCGCTGATCCAGTTCCCCTACACCTGGAAGTTCCTGTGGGCGCCGCTGCTCGACCGCTACGGCATTCTCCCCTGGCTGGGGCGAAGGCGAAGCTGGATGTTCGTGTCGCAGCTCGGCCTGCTGGCGGCGATCGCCTGGCTGGGGCAGGTGTCGCCGGTCGATCACCTGCCGATGGTGGTGGGCCTGACCGCGACGATCGCGCTGCTGTCGGCCACGCAGGACATCGCGCTCGACGCCTTCCGCCGCGAGATCCTGCCCGACGCCGAGCTGGGGCTGGGGAATGCGATTCATGTGAATGCATACCGGATCGCGGGGCTGGTGCCGGGGTCGCTGTCCTTGATTCTGGCGGACCACCTCCCATGGGCGCAGGTCTTTCTCATTACTGCGGCGTTCATGATCCCCGGCCTGGCGATGACACTGCTGGTGAAGGAGCCGCTCGCCGATGCCGGCACACCGCGCACCCTGCGCGACGCGGTGGTCGAGCCCTTTCGCGAGTTCTTCGGCCGCCACGGCGTGCAGTCGGCGCTGCTGGTGCTGGCTTTTCTGTTCTTCTACAAGCTGGGCGACTCGCTGTGCACCGCGCTCGCCACACCCTTCTACCTCGACATGGGCTACAGCAAGACCGAGATCGGCGTGATCGCGAAGAACGCCGGGCTGTGGCCGATGGTGATCGGTGGCATCCTGGGCGGCATCTGGATGCTCAAGCTCGGCATCAACCGCGCGCTGTGGATCTTTGGTGTGGTGCAGTTCGTCACCATCCTCGGCTTCGTGTGGATGGCCTGGCTGGGCCCGGGGGATTCGACTCCGGCACGGCTCGTGGTGCTCGCCACCGTGATCGCCGGCGAAGCAGTGGGTGCAGGACTGGGCACCACCGCCTTCGTCGCCTTCATGGCGCGCACCACCCACCCGGCCTACACCGCTACCCAGCTCGCGCTGTTCACCAGCCTGATGGCGGTGCCGCGCACCTTCATCAACGCAACCGCGGGCTGGCTGGTGGAGGCGCTGGGATGGACCAACTTCTTCTGGCTGTGCTTCGTGCTCGCGGTACCGGGCATGGTGCTGCTGCTCAAGGTCGCGCCGTGGAACGGGGAGCGTACCCAGACATGAGGCACGCACGCCTGCCCGCCATCGCCGCGAGGGCGCGCACGCCGCACGCTCGCTCAGCGGGCGTCGGCCAGACAGGACGAGCGCGTTGACCGATGCGCAATAGTCCAAGACTGACGGAGTTCCTCGCCGGCTGTCGCGACGAATCACCGCTGCTGCTCGGCGTCGCACCCTTCGGCATGATCTACGGCATCGCCGCGCTCGCCGCGGGTGTGCCCGCCTGGCTGGCACAGCTCGCCTCGGCCATCGTCTTTGCCGGCGCGGCACAACTGGTGATCGTACAGATGCTCGCTGCCGGGGCCGGCTTCATGCCGATCGCACTGACTTCGGGCCTGCTCAACCTGCGCCACGTGCTCTACAGCGCCTCGATGGCCGAGTACGTGAGCCACCTGCCGCGACGCTGGCGACTGCTGCTGGCCTACGTGCTGACCGACGAGGCCTACGCGGTGGCGGTGCTGCGCTACCAGCGGCGCGGGCCGGAGCCCGCTGCCGCCCAGGCCGGAAACCCTGACGAAGCGCCCCCATCCGCGGCAAGCACGGCATGCAGCGCCAGCGATGCGGCCATCGGGGCTCGAGCGCCTGCCGAAGACCTGCGCCACTGGTACTTTCTCGGCGCCGGCTTCACGCTGTGGGCAGGCTGGCAGTTGTCCACCGCGGTCGGCCTGCTGTTCGGCGCCACCATCCCACCCGAGTGGGAGCTGGATTTCGCCGTCCCGCTGACCTTCATCGCGTTGCTGACCCTGCTCCTGCGCGAGCGTGCGGGCCAGGCCGCAGCACTGGCCGCGGGGCTCGGTGCGCTGGTCTTCGCCGCCCTGCCCTACAAGCTCGGCCTGGTCGCAGCGATCCTGCTCGGCCTGGCCGCAGGCGCGTGGACCGTGCGCCGCCTGGAGCGCGCGTGATGAGCACGACAAGCCTCGTTCTGCTGCTGGTGCTGGTCGGGGTGCTGACCTACCTGTACCGCTACGCAATGATCGGCCTCTTTGCCAGCCGCAGCCTGCCCGGATGGCTGCATGCGCTGTGTCGCCACATCGCACCGGCGAGCTTCGCCGCACTGACCGCGAGCGGGCTCTTCGTAGCCGGCGGGGAAGTGGTGCTCGCCTTCGACACGCCACGCCCCTGGGCCGCGCTGGTCGCGGTGCTGGTGGCCTGGCGCACGCGCAGCGTGCTGGCCACCATCGCTGCCGGCATGTCAGCGCTCTACCTCTTCAAGCTGCTGTTCTGACCGATGACCACACAGACCCTGATCGACGCCGCCCGCACACTCTCCGATGCAGTCGATGCACTGCCCTTTGCGCCTCCCGTCACCCACGTCTACAACCCGCTCGACTACGCCTGGAACGTGCATCGGCGCTATCTGGAACGCTACGGCGCGGGGCACAAGCGGGTGGTCTTCATCGGCATGAACCCCGGCCCCTTCGGCATGGCGCAGATCGGCGTCCCCTTCGGCGAGATCGCCAGCGCACGCGACTGGCTGGGGCTAGAGGGTCCGGTCGGGCAGCCGCGCATCACCAACCCGAAGCGCCCCGTGGAAGGCTTCGCCTGCACCCGGTCCGAGGTCAGCGGCCAGCGCCTGTGGGGCCTGTTCCGGGCCCGCTTCGGCACTCCCGAAGCCTTCTTCGCAGGGCATTTCGTAGCCAACTACTGCCCGCTGGTGTTCTTCGAGAATGGCCGCAACCTCACCCCCGACAAGCTGCCGGTCGCCGAGCAGCGCCCCTTGCTTGCCGCCTGCGACACCCACCTGCGCACCCTGATCGGAGCCCTGCAGCCCGAGTGGGTGATCGGCATCGGCAACTGGGCAGAAAAGCGTGCCACCGAAGCGCTCGCGGACCTGCCCGGACTGAAGTTCGGCCGCGTGCTGCACCCCAGCCCTGCCAGCCCCGCCGCCAACCGTGGCTGGGCCGAGGCGGCAACGAAGCAACTGCTGGCGCTGCAGGTCTGGAAAGACTGAAGGCGCAGCCGCTCAAGCAGGCGGAGATACCTGACCGCCGGCTTCGGACATCAGACTGGCAATCAAGCCCCTCAGCCAACGGTTGCCGGGGTCATGGTGAAAGCGCTCATGCCAGTGCTGCTTCACCGTGTACTCCGGCAATGGAAAGGGTACCGGCAGGATGCTGAAATCACCCCGCCCGCGCAGCAGTTCGCCCAAGCGGCGCGGCACAGTCATCAGAAGGTCGGTGCGCTCCACCACAAATGCGGCGCCAAGAAAGTTGGGGATGTCGAGCACGATGCGCCGCTTGATCCCTTGACGGGCGATCTCCTGCTCGATGATCTGATGTCCGGTTCCGGTTGCACGGAAGGCGGCATGCCCCTCCGCCTCGAACTGCGCCAGCGTGAGTCCGCCCCGGATTCGTGGGTGATCCGCGCTGGCCAGGCAGACGTAGTGCTGACGAAACAGCGCCTGCTGGTAGAAGCCCGCCTCAAGACCGGGGATGAAGCCCACTGCCAGATCGGCCTCCCCCGACTCCAGCTGGCGGCCCGCGCTGTCGTCCAGCGAGGCGATATCGATACTGACCCCTGGCGCAGCGGCGCGTAGCGCCCCCCACAGCCTCGGCAGCAGGACGAGGTGCGTGATGTCGGTCATGCAGATGCGAAAGCGCCGCGCTGAAGTCGCAGGGTCAAACACGCTGCGGAGCCCAAACGCGCCCTCGAGCGCATCGAGTGCATGACGGATCGGCTGAACCAGTTCCTCCGCCAGGGGCGTCGGCGCCATGCCTCCAGAGGTCCGCACGAACAGGGGATCCGAAAAATGCTCGCGCAACTTGCCCAACGCCACGCTGACCGCGGGTTGGCCAATCTCGAGCAGTTCGGCCGCACGACTCACGCTGCAGGTCTTGTAGACCGCATCGAAGATCTGCAGCAGACGCTGGTCGGGATTGCCCATCGGCACACCTCTATTCGAAATCCGAATTAACTCTATTCTCCGACCTGCGTAGACGCAATATTTATCGCCCTATAAATTGGCTCCCACCACAACGCATCGCCGCTTGCTTTGATCTAACGCAAAAGCCTTGATCGAGGGGCGACGAGTCCAGAACGGAGGAGTCAGAAATGCAGGAACTCGGTCGTCTCGATGATCTACCGCTCGTGTACCGCGAGTCTCTCGAAGCGCAGAATCTTGTGCCCTTGTGGCCCAGCCTGCGTTCGGTGCTCCCTCCAGGCACACCCGCACGGCGCACGCAAGCCGTCAAATGGTCGTACTCGGCGCTGCGCCCGCTGCTGATCCAGGCTGGCGAGCTCACACCGATCGAGAAAGCCGAGCGCCGCGTGCTGGTGCTCTCCAACCCCGGTCACGGCCTCGAAAAGATGCAGGCCAGCGCCGCGATCTATCTCGGCATGCAACTGTTGCTGCCCGGCGAGTGGGCGCCTGCGCACAAGCACACCCCGAACGCAGTGCGCATGATCGTCGAAGGGGAAGGTGCCTACACCACGGTCGACGGCGAGAAGTGCCCGATGCACCGCGGCGACCTGATCCTGACGCCGACCGGCCTGTGGCACGAACACGGCCATGACGGCGAGGATCCGGTCGTATGGCTCGACGTGCTCGATCTGCCGCTGGTGTATTACACCGAAACCTCCTACGCGACCGAAGGCCGGGAACAGGCCGTCACGGGCACGCGCCTGGAGCGCAACTACGCTCGTGGCGGTGTCGTGCCGTCGCCCGTATTTACCCGCGGCAGCGCCCGCACCTACCCAATGCTGCGTTACCCGTGGGCCGACGCCCGCAGCGCGCTGCTGAACCTTGCCGAAGCGCAGCCCGAAGTGGAGGCAGTCCAGGTCGCATACGTCAATCCCGAGAGTGGCAGCGACTGCCAGAACATCCTCGGTTTCTCGGCCCTGATGCTGCGCCCGGGCGAAACCCTGCCGCTCCCGGCGCGGTCGCCTGCGATGGTGTTCCATGTCATCGAGGGAGGCGCCGAAGTCTGGGCGGACGACAAGACATTCTCCCTTGCCCCCGCAGACACCTGCTGCACGCCGGGCTATGTGCCGGTCACCCTGAAGAATCCGTCCCCGTCCGAACCCGCCTTCATCTTCATCGCCGACGAAAGCCCGCTGCACAAGAAGCTCGGCGTCTACGAAGTTCGCACCTGACCCCCGACCCCAACACACCCAGAGAACAAACGATGTCCGACAATCAATACCTCTTCCCGCCCGCCCCCATCTACTCCCTGCCGGTACGCGGCATCGAGCCGCGGTATCCGGTCAAGCGCATCTTCTGCGTCGGCCGCAACTACCACGCGCACGCCGTCGAGATGGGCCGTCCGGTCGACAAATCCACCGCACAGCCGTTCTACTTCACCAAGGCCGCGTCCACCCTGGTCGAATCCGGCGCCACCGTGCCCTATCCGACCGGAACCTCCAATTACCACTACGAGATGGAACTGGTCGTTGCCATCGGCGCACCGGGCTTCCGCGTCGCCGAAGCGGACGCTGAGCGCCTGATCTACGGTTACGCCGCCGGCCTCGACATGACCCGCCGCGACCTGCAGCTGGTCGCCCGCGAACAGGGCCGCCCCTGGGACCTGGGCAAGGACTTCGAGCTCTCCGCCGTATGCACGGAGATCGTGCCGATCGGCGACCTGGGCCTCCTCGATACCGGCACGATCAAGCTGCAGGTGAATGGAGAGACCCGGCAGTCCGCCGACCTGTCACAACTGATCTGGAGCATCCCCGAGCTGATCGCCGACCTGTCGAAGTTCTACCACCTTGAGCCCGGCGACCTGATCTTCACCGGCACGCCGGAGGGTGTGGGTGCAGTCAAGAGTGGCGACCGCATCACCGGCCATGTCGACCGGGTCGGCGACATCGAACTGACGATCGGCGCCGCCGAATAGAGCCCGCGTGGCGGGGCAGCAAACGCTCCGCCGCCACCCATCGAGCAGGAGGAGACATTCATGACCGAGAAACTACCCGTAATCGTCGCCGGCGGTGGCATTGGCGGCTTGGCTGCCGCGCTCGCACTGGTGCGCCAGGGTTTCAACGTTCTGGTTCTGGAGCAGGCCGACGAGATCGGCGAAATCGGCGCTGGCATCCAGTTGGGGCCCAATGCCTTTCACGCCTTCGACGCACTCGGCGTCGGAGAGAAGGCGCGCGGCCGCGCCGTGTATACCGACGAAATGGTGATGCACGATGCGCTCGACGAAAAGCTGATCGGCCGTATCGCCACCGGCGAGGCCTTCCGCAAACGCTTCGGCAACCCTTATGCAGTCATCCACCGGGTCGACGTGCACCTGTCCCTGCTCGAGGGCGCGCAGGAAACCGGGCGCGTCGAGTTCCGCACCTCGACCCGCGTCGAACGCATCGAACAGGATGCCAGCAGCGTCACGGTGCACGACCAGCACGGCAACACCTTCCGCGGCATCGCACTGATCGGAGCCGACGGGGTGAAATCGGTAGTGCGCGCGCAGTATGTGAATGACCCGGCACGTGTGACCGGCCACGTGGTCTACCGCGCCGTGGTCGACAGGCAGGACTTCCCGGCGGATCTGCAGTGGAACGCGGCGAGCCTGTGGGCCGGGCCCAACTGTCACCTCGTGCACTACCCGCTGCGCGGCGGCGAGCAATACAACGTCGTGGTGACCTTCCACAGCCGCCAGCAGGAGGAATGGGGCGTCACCGAAGGCAGCCGCGAGGAAGTGCAGAGCTACTTCCAGGGCATCTGTGCCAAGGCCCGCCAGTTGATCGACCTGCCCAAGACCTGGAAGCGCTGGGCGACCGCCGACCGCGAACCGATCAGCCAATGGACTTTCGGCCGGGTCACGCTGCTGGGCGACGCGGCACACCCGACCACACAGTACATGGCGCAGGGTGCCTGCATGGCGCTGGAGGACGCGGTGACACTCGGCGAAGCGCTCCGGATGCATGACAACGACTTCGAGAAGGCTTTCGACCTCTACCAGCGCTCGCGCATTGCCCGTACCGCACGCATCGTTCTGTCGTCGCGCGAGATGGGCCGCCTGTATCACGCCAAGGGTGTCGAGCGCCTGGTGCGCAACGACCTGTGGAAGGGCCGTAGCCAGGAGCGCTTCTACGATGCCATGGAATGGCTGTACGGGTGGAACGTCACCAACTGCCTGAGCAAGGATTGAGCCGCCCCATGGAACTGCACAACTTCTTCCGCAGCGGCACCTCGCACCGGCTGCGCATCGCATTGAACCTGAAGGGCATCGACTACGCCTACGTGCCAGTCGACCTCCGCACCGAGGAGCACCTCGGCGCGGCCTTCCGGGCGCTGAACCCGCAGGCTCTGGTGCCTGCGCTCACCGACGGCGAGATGATCCTGACCCAGACTCCGGCGATCATCGAGTGGCTCGAGGAGCGCTATCCGGACCCGGCGCTGCTGCCGGCGAACACCGAGGACCGTGCGCGCGTGCGCGCGCTGGCTGCGATCGTGGGTTGCGACATCCACCCGATCAACAACCGCCGCATCCTGGAGTACCTGCGCAAGACACTGCACTGCGACGAAGCGGCCGTGCTCGCATGGTGCAATACCTGGATCCGGGCCGGCTTCGACGCGCTGGAGGCGATGCTGTCGGCCGACGACAAGCGCGGCGACTTCTGCTTCGGCAATGTGCCCACGATCGCAGACGTGTATCTGATCCCCCAGATTGAAAGCGCCCGCCGCTTCAACGTCGATCTGAGCGCATACCCGAACATCGTCGCGATCGACCGCGCATGCAGCGAGCTCGATGCGTTCCGCCGCGCGACCCCCGCCGCACAACCGGATGCGAAGTGAATCGGCCATCCGGACGGATTCAGAACACATATACAGCCCCCCGAGGAGACACCCAATGAAATCCCAGTTCAAGAAACTCACCTGCGGCCTGATCACCGGCCTCGTGCTGTCGGTCGCCGCCGTCGGCGCCCATGCTCAATCGCTCAAGCTCGGCCACATCACCCCGCCGACCCACGTCTGGCACCAGGTGGGCGAGAAGATTTCGGCCGATCTCGCCGCTGCCACGGACGGCAAGATGAAGCTCGCGGTCAGTCCGCTGCAGAAGCTCGGCAACGAAGCGCAGATGATCAACCTGATGCAGGCAGGCGCGCAGCAGTTCGGCATCTTCACCGTCGGCGGGCTATCCAACCGCGAAGAGTCCTTCCTCGCCTGGTCGCTGCCCTATGTGTTCCAGGACGTTGCCCACGCCACCCGCGCCGCGAACACGCCTGCAGCGAAGGAGATGCTCAAGCGCCTCGAGGCACACGGGCTGGTCGGTCTGGGCTATGCGTTCGCCGGCATGCGCCACGTGCTCTCGCTCCAGCCGGTCGCCTCCGCCGCAGATCTCGCCAACAAGAAGATCCGCTCCTTCCCGAGCCCGGTGTACAACGACTGGTGGAACGCGAACGGCGCGGCCCCCACCGCCCTGCCGCTGTCCGAAGTCGCGCCATCGCTGACGACCAAGCTGCTCGATGCCGTGGATATCGACCTCGATGCCCTCGTCGGCCTCAAGTTCCATCAGCAGGCGCCCAACCTGACCCTGACCCGCCACATGGCCTTCCCGTCGGTGATCGTGGTATCCAAGAAGTGGTGGGACAGTCGCAGCCAGGCGGATCGCGATCTCATCCTCAAGGTCGTGGCTGACGCCGAGCAATGGGGCTACCAGACCGCAATCGATGCTGACGAGAGCAATCTCGCGAAGGCCAAGGCGGATGGCGCGATGATCGTCGAGGCGGACATCGGCTCCTTCCAGGCCGTGGCGGAGAAGGTCCGCGCGCAGTACATCGCCAGAAACCCGCTCATTGCCGACTTCTACGCGCAGGCGAAGGGCCTCTGACCGCACTGCCTGACGCACACGCGCCAGATCCGTGATGTACGGTGCGGAGCGGGCCCGCCGGGCACGCTCCGCACGATCGCACCCCCTCGGGAGTTCTCGCGATGTATGCCCAGATACAGAAAATCGACCGCAGCCTGGCCACGATCGAGCGCTGGCTTGTGATCGCGCTCACCGGAGGAATCGCCTGCGTCATGACCACGCAGGTGTTCATGCGCTATTTCCTCAGCGCCCCGCTGTTCTGGGCCGAGGAAATCTCGGTCCAGCTGCTCGTGTTCGCGACGCTGTTCGGCCTCTCGCTGCTCGTGCATCACAGCCAGCTCGTTTCCATCGACTTTCTGCCGCAGGCCCTGCCCGAGCGCATGCGCCACCTGCTGCTTGCGCTCGCCGGCGTGGTGATGCTGGGCCTGTTCGCATTCCTGTGCTGGCTAGGCGTGGAGTGGGTGAGCCGCCCGGACGTGCGCATGGAGTTGGGCGCCACAACCCAGCTGCCGCGCTGGTACAACTATTCCGTGCTACCTGCCGCGATGGCAACGATGACCTTGCATCAGTTCGCCGCAGTCCTGCGTGAGACGCGTGCAGCCTTCACCGGAGCCGCCAGATGACCACCCTGATCGTCTTCTTCATCCTGCTTTTCGCAGGCGTGCCCATCGTCGGCACGATCCTGATCTCGGCGGTGGTCTTCATGGCGACCAGCGACCTTGCCGTGCTGTTCGATTCGATCCCGATCCAGCTCTATGGCGCGCTCGAGATCAACAGCCTGCTCGCCATCCCGCTCTTCCTGCTCGTGGGCGAGATCATGAACAGGGCCGGTCTTACCCAGCGCCTGATCGCCGTAGCCGAAGTGCTGGTCGGGCGCCTCAAGGGCGGCCTGGCGTACGCCAACCTGTTCACGAACGCCATGGCCGCATCGATTCTCGGCTCCGCAGTCGCCCAGATCGGCGTGATGAGCAAGGTCATGATCCCGGCGATGGAACGCCTGGGCTACGACCGCGCATTCTCCGGCGCCGTCACCGTTTCGGCGGGCCTGCTCGGTCCCATCATCCCGCCCTCCATGCTGATGATCATCTACGGTGTGGTTGCGGTGCAGCCGATCGCGCCGCTGTTCATCGCCGGAATCGTGCCCGGCATGCTCCTGATCGCAGGGCTTGCATTCGTCATCCTGATGTTCGGCTTCTTCGGGCCCGGCCTGCCTGCTGGCGAACGCAGCGGAAGGGCGGCCTCGATACGGATCCTCGTCGAGGGTCTGGTACCAGGACTGATTCCGCTGGTGGTGATCGGCGGCATCATGGCCGGCGTGATGACACCGACAGAATCCGGTGCGGTGGCTGCTGTCATGGCACTCACCCTTGGCCTGTTCTACCGCGAGATCAAGGTGGGGGACCTCGGCAAGATCCTGCTCGACGTCGGCGTCAACACCGCAACCATCACCGGCCTGATCGCCGCAGCTTCGGTACTAAGCTGGGTACTCGCCTTCCAGGGCGTGCCGGACATGGTCGTCGAATTCATGCAGGGCCTGACCGATTCACCCTTCGTGTTCCTGCTGCTGGTGATTGCGCTGATGATGCTGCTCGGCATGTTCCTCGAGAGCATCAGCGTGCTGATCGTGGTCGTCCCCTTGCTGATGCCGGTGGTGACCAGCCTGGGTATCGACCCCATCCATTTCGGTGTGGTGTGCACGGTGGCCACGGTGATCGGTCTCGTGACGCCCCCGGTCGGCCCCGGCCTTTACATCGCCATGGTGCAGGCCGACATCCGCATGGGTCCCTTGTTCAAGGCGACCGCCCCCTTCCTTCTGGTCGTGCTGCTGGTTCTGGTGCTGATCGCGGCCGTGCCGGAGATCTCGACCTGGCTGCCGAACCTGATGACGCGCAACTGACCGGCCAGGCACGGCTGGCCACCACGACCCGACGAACTCTGGGGAGACCCACATGACCACCCCGTCCGACGCTGCAAACAAGCAACCGATCAACGAATTCGCCGAATGCCATTCCGGAATTCTCAAGAAACTGGACATGCTGGGCGAACTGCCCGCACTGCTCGATGCCGCATCGCGCGCACGCGAGATCGCAGCCAGGGCACTGGAGTTCTTTCGCGAAGCCATCTTCGAGCACCACCAGGACGAGGAGCGCGAACTGTTCCCGGCCGTGCTGGCAAGCGCCGAAAAGGGCGCGGAATACGATCAGGTGAAGGCGCTCGCAAAGCGCCTCACCGACGAGCACCGCGAGCTGGAAGCGAGCTGGAAACGCCTCGAGCCGGAGCTCAAGCGTGTCGCCAAGGGTCAGGACAGCCGCCTGGAGATCGCCGAGGTGGAACGCCTGGTCGCACGCTACAAGGCCCACGCGGAACTGGAGGAGAACGAGTTCCTCCCGCTGTCCAAGACCATTCTGGGGCGCAATTCACATCACATGGCGGCCCTCGGCCTCTCACTGCACATGCGCCACGCGCCCAAGCGACCAGCCACCTACATCTAGCGCACAGCGTCGTCCACGAGCCGCCACAAGCGTCGTCACGCGCAAACGAACCATCACTCGACCGACCGTCCCTCGCCCGTCTCCTCGTGCGTGCGCCCGTCCCGGATGTGATAGATGCGGCGGAAGGTGGGGATGATCTTCTCGTCGTGGGTGACGACGACGATGGCGGTGTCGTACTCGCGCGCCATGCGGTTGAGGATGCGGATCACGCTCAAGGCGCGTTCGCTATCGAGCGGCGCGGTCGGCTCGTCGGCCAGGATCACCGGCGGGCGGCTCACCAGGGCGCGGGCAATCGCTACGCGCTGTTGCTCCCCTCCGGAGAGTTGCGAGGGCATGGCGCGGGCGCGATGGCCGACGTCCAGCGCCTCGAGCAGCTCCACCGCGCGCCGCCGGGCCTCGGCGTTCGGCCGCCCGGCCAGCATCGGCAGCAGGGCAACGTTGTCGGTGACGTCGAGAAAGGGGATCAGGTACGGCGCCTGAAACACGAAGCCGATGCGATCGCGGCGCAGCGCGCGCAGGTCGCCAATCCGCCAGCCATCGTCGTAGATGGTTTCGTCGCCCAGCGTCATGCGCCCGGCAGTGGGCTCGATCACCGCGCCCAGGCATTTGAGCAGGGTGCTCTTGCCGGACCCCGACGGCCCGATCAGGCCGACCACCTCGCCGGGCGCGACCGCCATGTCGACCTGCCGGAGTGCCTCCACCGCGGTGTCCCCGCTGCCGTAGCGCTTTCGCAAGCCTTCGATGCGGATCCCCCGCGCGGCCTGGGTATTCTGTTTCATTTCAGCCTCCGATCGCCTCGGCCGGATCCACCCGCAATGCGGCCCGGATCGCGAGCACGCTGGCGAGCACGCAGATCACCACCACCGCGACCAGCGCGCGCACCGTGTCGCCGGTCTCGAGCAGCACGTGCTTGGGAAACGCCGGCGCCCAGAAGGTCGCTGCGATCTTGCCCACCACGAAGCCGATCAGGCCCAAGCCCACGGCCTGCTGCAGGATCATGGCGGCAATCGTGCGATTGCGCGTGCCGATGAGCTTGAGCACCGCGATCTCGCGGATCTTGCCCAGCGTGAGCGTGTAGATGATGAAGGCCACGATCGCCGCGCTGACGACCGCAAGGATCACGAGGAACATCGCGATCTGACGCGCCGAGGTGGCGATCAGCTTCGCGATGAGGATCTCTTCCATCTGCGCCCGCGTATAGACCGTAAGCCGCTGCCAGCGCCGGATGGGTTCGGCGACACGCTCGGGGTCGTAGCCCGGCGTCAGTTGCACCAGCACTGCATTGACGTAGGGATTGGTGCTCTGCGAGGCGATCACCGCATCAAGCAGGCCGGGTACGCCGGGGCGGTTGAGCGCCGGATTCCGTGCGGTGCGCGCACGCTGGCGCACGATGGCGTCGTTGTCCTTGAGGAACTGGGCCTCCTGGGCGTCCTTGAGCGGGATGAAGACCATCGGATCGCCGCCCGAGGACACCATGCGCCGGGTGAGCCCCACCACCGTGTAGTCGTTGCGGCGGACGCGGATGGTGTCGCCGAGCGCGAAACCGGTCGCGACATCGGCCACCGCCTCGTAATGGCTGCGCGTGATATGACGCCCTGCAACCAGATGCACCGGCTGCCCCGGATGTCCGGGGCCGTCGGGGGTGACGCCCACCACCATGGCGCGCACGTCGCGCGCACTCGGCCCGGTCAGCCGCACCTGCATGGTGAGATAGGTGATGTTGGCCACCCGCTCAACGCCCTCCATGGCGGCGATGCTGCGCCAGACATCGTCCTGCACGCTCGACGATTCGGCATAGGGGCCGAGCGTGTCCTGCTGCACCACCCAGAGGTCGGCGCCGCTGTTGTCGAGCAGCACCCGGGCATCGTCTACCATGCCGCGATAGACGCCGGCCATGGTCAGTGTGACGCCGATGAGCAGACCCAGCCCGATACCGGTGAACACGAACTTGCCCCAGCCATGCAGGATGTCGCGTCCGGCGAGGCTGATCATGACGCGCGCCCCGGGATGCGCTCAACCACCTCGATACGCGTGCCGGCGGCGAGCGCTTTCTGGCTGTAGACCACCACTCGCTCGCCGCCCGACAGGCCATCGAGCACCTGCACCCGACCGTCGAGATCGCTGCGCCCGAGGCGAACGGGCACGAACCGCAGCGCACCCGCGTCGTCCACCGTCCACACGCCCAGCCGGCCGTCCACGCGATGCACCGAGGCGTTCGACACCACCGGCCGCTCGGGCAGCGCCGGCAGCGACACGGTGAGCTCGGCAAGCTCACCCAGCGGCGGCAGCGGCGCCGGCAGGCGCTCGAAGCCGATGCGGGCGAGCACCTCTTCGGTCACCGCATCGGCCATCGGCTCGACACGAGCGACTGTGCCCGGCAATGCTTCATCGGCACGCGAGCGCAGCACGATGCTCGCTGGCAACGTGGCGGCGAGGCCGCTCGCGCGTTGCTGGTCGAAACGCGCACTGATCCACACCTGATCGGGCTCCACCACTTCCACCACCGCCTGGCCTGCAACCACGGTGGTGCCCGGGTCCGCCTCGCGACGCACCACGAGACCGGCAACCGGCGCGAGCAGGCGCAGGTTCGCTCGCTGCGTGCGCAGCGCATCGCGCTCGGCACGCAGGCGGTCGAGCTCGTGCCTTGCGGCGTCCAGCCCGGCCTGCGCCGCCTGGTGCCCGGCGCGGGCGGCATCCCCCTCCTGGCGCTTGGCTGCAGCGGCCTCGCGGCTGACGCTGTTCGACTCGAGCAGCCGCGCATAGCGCGTTGCCTGCGCTTCGGCAAAGGTCTTGCGCGCCAACGCCTCGCGCAGCTGCGCTTCGGCGCTCAACACCCCGGCCTGCGCCCGGCGCAGCGCCGCCTCCTGGGCAAGCAGGCGCTCCTCCAGATCAACCGGGTCCATCTCGCCCAGCACCTGTCCGGCGCTGACCACATCACCGGGCTGCACCGCCACCGTGCGCAGGCGGCCCGCGAAGGTCGGCCCGATGCGGTGCGTGAAGCGCGCCTCCACCGTACCGATACCGAACAGGGCCGGCGCCAGGGGCTGCGCATCCACTTTCGCCACCGTGACCGGCACCGCGGCGAGCGGCCCCGCGCGCAGCGCCACGAAGGCCAGCAGCGCGATCAGCGGCACCAGCACCGCGAGCAGCCCGAGCAGGCGGGCGTGGCGGGAGAACCAGTTCTTCATGATCCGCTCCGGATGGCGCGCAAATAGAGTTCGAGCACCGCCGGCGCCTGGCGGTCGATGTGCCCATGGTCATCGGCGAGCAGCGACTGCATCACCAGCCCCTGGATGGTGCCCACGAAGAGCGTGGCCGCCGCATCAAGGTCGATACCGTGCGCCACCTCGCCCGCCTGCTGTCCCGCCTCAAGCAGTGCGCGCACACGCTCACCGTAACGCCGGATCAAGGCCTGCGCCATGCGCTTGGGCGCACTCGCCTGGGCACGCTGCAATTCGCCGAACATCATGCGCGGCACCCCCGGGTGCTCAATCACGAAGCCGACATGGGCGAGGAACATCGCACGCAGCGCCGCAAGCGGGCCGGGCGCCTGCTCGACAGCACGTTCGATACGCGCCATCAGCCGATCGGCCACCCACTCCATCACCGAGGTCCACAGCGCCTCCTTGGTGGGGAAGTGGCGGAACAGGGCGCCCTGGGTGAGCTGCATGCGCTCGGCGATCGCGGCGGTGGTGATCTCGCTGGGGTTCTGTTCCGCGGCGAGCTCAATCACGGTTTCGACCGTCACGCTACGGCGCTCGTCTGCAGGAAGGTGTCGGGAGCTCATGGGCGATACTCGGCATCGGGTTCGTAGTGAGTGAGTATTTACTCACTTTTAAAGCCGGTATGCAAGCGACCTCGACGCTCCAGTGTCACATCGGGGTGGGAAGGTGCAGCACCGCACGCGCCCCACCCGCCGGCGAGCGCTCCAGATGAACCTCGCCCCCGTAGAGTTGAGCGAGGTCACGCACGATCGAAAGCCCCAGGCCGAAGCCGGGGATGTGCTCATCGGCTCGCACACCACGCGCGAACACGGCCTCACGGACCGCTTCGTCCAGGCCCGGGCCGTCGTCATCGATGCTGACCCGTAGTCGCCCAAGGTCCACGTCCGCGCTGATCTCGACCCGGTGTGCTGCCCACTTGCAGGCGTTGTCGATGAGGTTGCCGAGCATTTCCTGCAGGTCCTGTGTCTCGCCGCGAAAGGCCAACGCCGCATCGCAGGAGGACAGCGATAGCCGTAACCCTCGCTCTGCATGCACCTTCGCCATCAGGCGCAACAGCCCCTCCAGTACCGGACGCAGGGGCGTACGCTGGCCGGTCGCGCCGACCGCCGCTGCAGCGCGCGCACGCGCGAGATGGTGGTCGACCTGGGTATGGGCCAGCGCGACCTGTTCGCGCACGAGCCGCGCAAGCGCGGGGTCGCCGCGCTCATCCGCTGATGACGCAGCAGCGTTGGCGAGCACCGTGAGTGGCGTCCGGACCGCATGGGCGAGGTTGCCGGCCTGGGTGCGGGCGCGCTCGACCACCTCGGCATTGCGTGCGAGCACGGCATTGAACTCCTCAACCAAGGGCTGGACCTCGGCCGGGAAGCTGCCCTGGAGCGCCGCACTACGCCCTGCACGCACCGCGGCCAGGCCGTCGCGCAGGCGCACCAGCGGACGCAGGCCGACCCGTACCTGCACCAGCGCCGCAAGCACGAGCCCGCCCGCAAGCACACCGAGAGCAATCGCAAGCAGGCGATTGAAGCGTGCCACTGGTTCCTCCACGAGGGCGGCGTTTGCCGCGACGATGACGCGCAGCGTCATCTCGGGCTGCTCCGCTGGGTACAGCATCTGCTCGATCAAGCGCAAGGGCTCGCCATCCGGCCCCTCGATCCGGTGCGAATGAAACACCCCTGCGGCAGGCAGGTCCTGCGGTACGGAAAGGACGACGTCCCACAACGACCGCGAACGCAGCACAGCCTGCCGTGACTCGGGCACCAGCACATCCACCTGCCAGTACAGCCCGGAAGAGGGACGCACGAAGCGCGGGTCGCTGAGCGGGGTCCGCAACGCCGGGCGCCCTTCGGCGTCGATCATGAGCTGCGCAGCGAGCTGTGCCAGGTGCATGCGCAACTCAACCCGAAACTGGCGGTCGACATGCTCATCGAACAGCCGCCCCAATGCCCAGCCTGCCACGACGACGGTGAGCAACACCCACACCAGCGTGCCTGCAAGCAGGCGCAAACGCAGAGAGCCAGCTGCCGCGGACGACACGCCCCTCACTCCGGCACCGCGATGCGATAGCCAAGCCCGCGCACGGTCTCGATCAGGCCGAGCGGCAGCTTCTTGCGAAGGCGGGCCACGAACACCTCTATCGTATTGGAATCGCGGTCGTAATCCTGCGCGTAGATGTGCTCGGTGAGCTCGGTGCGCGA
Organism: Thauera sp. AutoDN2; assembly: GCF_051280715.1. Lineage (NCBI taxonomy): Bacteria > Pseudomonadati > Pseudomonadota > Betaproteobacteria > Rhodocyclales > Zoogloeaceae > Thauera > Thauera sp. AutoDN2. Next base: position 112,844 of record NZ_JBNCAR010000005.1, read on the forward strand.
GACGACCTCACCCGCGTGGTGCATCAAATAGGCGAGCACGCGGAATTCGTGGCTGGTCAGGCTCAAGGGCTGGCCCTCGACGGCGACACGTCCGCTGCGCGTATCGAGCACCAGGGGGCCGCACCGGATCTCGGCGCTCGCCTGACCCACCGCACGACGGATCAGCGCGCGGATACGGGCAAGCAACTCTTCCATGTGAAAGGGCTTGGTGAGGTAATCGTCCGCACCGGCATCGATGCCCGCCACCTTCTCGGCCCAGTCACCACGAGCGGTGAGGATCAGCACGGGCATCGTGCGCCCTTCCGCGCGCCAGCGCTTGAGCACCGTGAGCCCGTCGATCACAGGCAGTCCCAGATCGAGGACGATGGCGTCGTAATGCTCGGCCTCGCCCATGTAGGCCGCTTCGCGTCCGTCAGCCGCCCTGTCGACCGCATAGCCAGCCAACACCAGCGCGGTGGAGAGCTGCACGGCCAACGTCGGTTCGTCTTCGACAACCAGGATGCGCATCAGTCGTCGTTCCGGTTTCTGTCACCCGGGCGCACGTCGCGTCCACGTACCCCCAAGACCCGCCCATCACGCGCATCGAGCTCGAGTTCGAGCACATCACCGGATTTGCGCAGCAGCTTGATCTCGTAGGCCCAGACGCCTTCCTCACGATCGAGCTCGACCTCAAGGATCTCGCCCGGATAAGCGCCCTCAACCCGCTCGAGCACGGCGCGCAGCGGCATCACCTCGCCCGCTTCGAAGGCCTGGCGAGCGCGCTCATGGTCATCATCGCCCGCATACAGCGCACCCCACGGCAGAAGCGCCGCGAAGGCGGCCGCGCACGTCCCGTGCAGGGCTCGACTGCGTACCCACGGATGCGGCATCAGCGGCGTCCGTGTTCAGCGGCTGCGACCCGGCCCCATCGGCCCTCTGCCATCCCCGGGACCAGCGCCCTGACGAGGTCCCATGCCCTGCCCCGGCCCCATGCCTCGGCCAGGGCCGACACCTGCTCCGGCACCCGGATCAACGCCTTGCGCTGCAGCCCGACCCGGCCCGCGCGCGGGGCCCTGCGGGCCGCCACGCCCGGGCCCCATTCCGGCGCCGACCGCGGGCGGCACTTCCGGCAGGCTTACACCGCGCTCTGCGGCACGGGCACGCATCTGTTCGTGGTGCTCGGCACGGATCGCTGCGCGCTCCTCGTCACTCTGCGCCGCCCACATGCGCCCGCGATACACGGTGCGCTCCTGCTCGGTCATCAGCTGGCTACCGAACATCGCCTCGGGCACTGGCTCGGCAGCCAGCACACTCGAACCCGAAGCCAGCAGGGTTACGAGCAGCGCAGACAATCCAATGGTTCTTCTGAGCATGATCGACTCCTCATGAATCGCTACACGTCACGATCACGGCGGCCGTGAAGCCACCCGCGATCACCTGCCTCGAATATAGCCCTCCGCATCTGAACAGGACATGAACGGATCGAGCACAGGCGGCGCTATCGTCCACGCAGCTCGGCGGTCAGCTGCCCGAGGTCCAGCGTGCGCGCGCGCTGTGCGATCTCGGGCGCGTAGCGCGCCTGCAGCGACCGAGCCTGCGCGTACACGTCGGCGAAGGACTGCTTGAGCCCTGCTGCGTCCAGGGTTCGCCCGCCAGCGTAGTATTGCCTCGCCACCTTGCCGATCGCCCAGGTGGTCGCGAAGGAGAACGCAGAACCGGTCGCCTGGCTACCGATCGCGCGCCCTGCACCACCCAGCACCTTGCCGAGCAGGCCGCCGATGAGCTTGCGGCCGAACTGCTCGACGTACTGCCCGGTCATGCCGACGCCAATGGTGGCAAGAAAGTCCTTGATATGGCCGCGATCGAGTTCCTGACCGTGCGCCTGCCCGATCCGGTACACGAGCCGGACCTGCAGCGGAATGATCGCCATTGAGGCCATGGACTGCGGCAGCAGCTCCAGTGCGCCATTGAGGATGGCGGCGTTGAGGATCATGCGGTCCAGTTCGGCCTCGTCGGGCGCGTCGGCAGCGGCGACGCGTGGTCCGGCTCCTTCAGCATCGGGCCTGACCTGCAGGTCGAAGCCGGGCAGCTCGATCAACGCCCCGGTTTCGGGCGCCTCGGCCACCGCCTCGGCCTCGTGGATGAAAGCCTCGGCGCTGCCGGCCGCCAGTCCAAGCGCCGCGGACAGGCGGCCAAGGAAAGCGGTTTCCTCTGCACTGTGGCGGCCATCCGCCTCGCACACACCCACCGCGAGCTCGAACGCGAGCTGCCGCAACCCCGGTTCGTCCAGCTCGGCCACGACATCTTCCAAACTCACGCGGCCAAGCAGCACCTCCTGATACAAGGAAATGAAATCAATCTCGATGTCACGACCGAGCGACTCTGCCACCTTGCGTACATGTTCGCGTTCACCCGTGTCCTGTCGACCATCGGCAAAGGCCGCCATCAGGCAGATGGCGACGAGGGAACGGGCGTGTCGGATGTTCATGCGTAGGCTCCTGGGTGACGTGTTCTGGAAAGGGGTAGGGGTAGGCACTTTCGCGCATTCAGTGAGCAATGTGAACCATCGTTATCGGTCATGGACCGGGCCAGGTGCAGATCCGTTCCGGCACCACGGATCCGGCACGGCTGGCTGGCAAGACCACAGCGACTTCTTCATAATTATGAATAACCCAATTCACCCGCGTTTCTCCGAGCCCGAGATGCCCAAGACGATCGAACACCTCTTCGCCAACAACAAGCAATGGTCCGAGCGCATGCGCGAGGAAGATCCGGAGTTCTTCAGCCGGTTGGTCAAGCAGCAATCACCCGAGTACCTGTGGATCGGCTGCTCGGACAGTCGCGTACCTGCAAACCAGGTGGTCGGACTGGCGCCGGGCGAGGTGTTCGTGCATCGCAACATCGCCAACGTGATCGTGCACACCGATCTCAACGCGCTGTCGGTGATCCACTACGCGGTCGACGTGCTGCGCGTAAAGCACATCCTGATCGTCGGCCACTACGGCTGCGGTGGCGTCAAGGCAGCGATCAACGACGTTTCCACTGGCCTGACCGACAACTGGCTGCGCCACATCCAGGATGTACGTGACCGCCATCTCGACCAGCTGGGCCAGATCGAAGACAGCGCGATGCGTGCCGACCGCCTGTGTGAGCTCAACGCCATGCACCAGGTCGTCAACGTATGTCAGACCTCGATTCTCCGCGAGGCTTGGCAGCGTGGCCAGGACGTCAGCGTGCACGGCTGGTGCTACAGCTTGCAGGACGGCCTGGTGCGGGATCTGGGTGTGACCTCGCGCAGCAGGGAAGAGGCGATGGACCGTTACGCGGAGATCTCCGCCTCCTCCTGCTGAGGGCACCTTGAACATGCGGCCCGCGCGCATCGGCATTGATCTGGGCGGAACCAAGATCGAGATCGTCGTCCTGCGTGAGGACGGCGAGCCATGCTGGCGCAGGCGCGTTCCCACGCCGCAAGGGGACTACTCCGCGACCCTGCGGACCATCGCCGCCTTGGTCGAGGAGGCCGAGCACAGCACGGGCAGGAGGGCGACCGTCGGCATCGGCATCCCCGGTTCGCCCTCCCCGGTAGACGGGCGGATCCGCAATGCCAACTCGACCTGCCTCAACGGCAGGCCCTTGCAGCAGGACCTCGAAGCCCTGCTCGCCCGTCCGCTGCGCCTTTCCAACGACGCCAACTGCTTCACGGTGTCCGAAGCTGCCGATGGGGCAGGTGCCGGGCTCCGCACGGTGTTCGGGGTGATTCTCGGCACAGGCGTGGGTGGCGGCATCGTGCTGGATGGGCGGCTGCTCACCGGTGCGAACGCGATCGCCGGCGAGTGGGGGCACAATCCCTTGCCGCTTCCTGCCGGCGACGACCTCCCCCTGCCCGCCTGCTATTGCGGGCGCCGGGGCTGCATCGAAACCTATCTCTCCGGACCGGGAATGGCGGCCGATCATCTGCGCCATGGCGGCGAAGCTTTCGATGCGCCCACAATCGTTCGCGCCGCCGAAGCCGGCGACCGGCTGTGCGCATCCACCCTCGCCCGCTATGAGGACCGGCTCGCGCGCGCGCTGGCGGGGGTGATCAACCTGCTCGACCCGGACGTAATCGTGCTGGGCGGCGGCCTGTCATGCATCGGGCGGCTCTATCGCAATGTGCCGGAGAAGTGGCGCGTGCATGTGTTTTCCGACCGCGTGGACACGCGCCTGCTGCCGGCACGGCACGGGGATGCCTCGGGTGTGCGCGGTGCAGCCTGGCTGTGGCCGGCAGCAGGCGCCTGAGTCAGACGTCCAGCGGATCGACGTCGAGCTGCCAGCGCAGCGCACGCACAGTTCGCTGTCGATAGAGCACGGCTACCCAGTCGGCAAGAAAGTTCTGCAGCACACCGCGGCCATCTGCCTCGAGCAGCAGCTGTGCACGCTCGCGCCGCGCGAGCCGGGTCATGCGCATCGGCACTGGATCGTAGATGCGCAGCCCTTCCGGCGCACGCTCTTCCGCCAGGCGGCGGGCATGACGCAGGAACTGTACCGCCTCCTCCAGCGCCGGCGCATCCGCGCGTAGCATGGCCTGGTGCGTGAAAGGCGGGAAGCCCGCCGCGCGACGCTCCTGCAGCGCCATGCGCGCGAAGGCGTCGAAATCGTGGCGGGCGAGATACTGATAGAGCGGCTGCAGCGGGTACTCGGTCTGGATCAGCACCTCGCCCGGCAGGGCACCCCGGCCCGCACGCCCACCCACCTGCATCAACTGCTGAAACAGGCGCTCAGGGGCGCGGAAATCGGCGGCATGCAGCGAGGCATCGGCGCCAATCACACCCACCAAGGTCAGCTTGGGGAAATCGTGCCCCTTGGCCATCATCTGCGTGCCGACGAGGATGTCGGCCTCGCCGGCAGCGATGGTGTCGAGCAGTTTTTCCCATTGCGCGCGGGTGCGCGCGGCATCTCGGTCAACCCGCAACACGCGCGCCTGCGGGAACAGCTCGGCCAAGCGCGCCTCAATGCGCTGCGTGCCGCGGCCAAAGGGCTGGATGTCCTGATTGCCGCAACTCGGGCAGACATGCGGGATGGGCCCGTCACAGCCACAGTGGTGGCAGCGCAGGCGGCGGTCGGCCAGGTGCACGACGAGGTTCGCAGTGCAATGAGGACAGCGGCTGACCCAGCCGCAGGATGGGCATGACAGCACCGGCGCGTAGCCCCGGCGGTTGAGGAACACCAGGCTCTGTTCACCCCGCGTCAGGCGCTGTGCGATCGCTGCCTGCAGTGCGGGGCTCAGGCCCTCGTCAAGCTTCAGCCGCCGGGTGTCGATGCAGCGCACCACCGGCAATGTAGCCGCCACCGCACGCTGACGCAGCGTCTGCAGGGCATAGCGTTCGCTTCTCGCGTGAAACCACGTCTCCAGCGAAGGCGTCGCCGAACCGAGCACGACCGGGACGCCGCGCTGACGTGCACGCCACACGGCCACGTCGCGCGCAGAGTAACGCACGCCCTCCTGCTGCTTGTAGGAGGCATCATGCTCCTCGTCCACCAGGATCAACCCGAGCCGGGGCAATGGGGCAAACACCGCCAGGCGGGTGCCGAGCACGATATCGGCGCGTCCGCTCAGCGCCTGCACAAAGCCGCGCGAGCGGGCACCATCGGCCAGCGCGGAATGCAGGCTGACCACGTTGGCAGCCGCGAAGCGCTGGGCGACCCGCTGTTCGAGCTGCGGCGTCAAAGCAATTTCTGGCACCAGCATCAGCACCTGGCGGCCCTGCGCCAGGACCTGCGCGGCCAGGCGCAAGTAGACCTCCGTCTTGCCGCTGCCCGTGACCCCATGCAGCAGCCAAGGCCGGAAGCCCGCCCCGCCACCGAGGATCGACTCGACCGCGCACGACTGCTCGGCAGTCAGGGCCGGCAGGACGCCTGTGCCATGAGCCGGTGCGGCACGCTCGGGCACGACGGGCGCCAGCCACCCGCGCCGCAGCAGCTCACCGATCATTTCCCCGCCGGCCATGGCGCGGATGACGCTACGCCGCCAGGGTCCCTCGCTGCCCACCAGCGACTGCAGCAGCGCAAGCGCCTTGCTTGCACGCCGCCCGCTGTCAAGTGCGGACTGGCCCTGGGCAGCGATATCGAGCAGCGGGTCGTCGTCGGCATCACTCACCCCATCGGCTCGACGCAGCCCGGGCGGCAGCGCAAGCGCGACCACTTCGCCCAGCGGGGCGTGATAGTAGCGCGCGACGAAGCCCACCAACTCGAGCCAGTCGGGCGGCAGGGGTGGCACGCCGCGCTGGATGTGATGGACCGCCTTCAGGCGGGCCGGATCGACCTCCGCCTCGTCGCAGAGTCCGACGATCAGCCCGCTACGATCTCCGCGCCCGAAGGGCACCTTCACGCAGCGTCCGATATCTGCGACGGTCGCTTCCGGTGCCAGGTAATCGAACGCCTGTGGCAGCGGAATCGGCAAGGCGACGCGGACGATGGCCATGGGTGGATCTACAGGGGGAGGAAATTGCCTTTCGATCAGCTGTTTACGCGCATTTCGTAAGGCGGCGTGGACGAAACAGCGGTCAAGTCTCTGGGCAACAAAGGCGCTTTGCCCTTGTCCACAAAACCTGTGGACAAGTATGTGGGAAAGCTGGGTGAATCCGCCTGAAAGTGGCGTGGCATAAGGCTTTCAGTCACATTGCCTTAACATTATGCGAAATATTATTTCTTATTTTTCAATGGCTTATAAATTCCTACGCATAATGCTTGAATATCGGACTGCAGCCGGTTACGGAACGCACGGATGTGCATAAGTCAAGTTTCGAAAGCACGATTTCTTGCTTGACAGGCGGCGTTCCGCATCTGCGAAACGCCGCTGCGCAGACTCACCCGCGAGCGCGAACCTCGCGGCTGTACGCGTGCACCGTGTCGACCAGCACGTTCACGTTCTCGGGCGGCGTGTACTGAGAAATGCCGTGGCCGAGGTTGAAGACGTGGCCAGAGTGGTTGCCGAAAGCATCGAGCACGCGGCGCGTCTCGGCTGCAACCGCCTCGGGCGGCGCGAAGAGCACGTTGGGGTCGAGATTGCCCTGCAGCGCCACCTTGTCGCCCACGAGGCGACGCGCGCGGCCGATGTCCATGGTCCAGTCGAGGCCGACCGCGTCGCAGCCGATCGCAGCGATCGACTCCAGCCACAGGCCACCGCCCTTGGTGAAGACGATGCTCGGCACACGCTGACCGTCGCGCTCACGGATCAAGCCGGCGACGACCTGCTCGAGGTAGCGCAGCGAGAATTCGCGATACGCCGCCTCGGACAGCACGCCACCCCAGGAGTCGAACACCATCACCGCCTGGGCGCCCGCCTCGATCTGCGCGTTCAGATACTTCACCACTGCCTGCGCGGTGACGTCGAGGATATGGTGCATCAGGTCCGGGCGGCTGTAGGCGAGCGACTTGACCTTGCGGTAGTCGTCGGAGGAGCCGCCCTCGACCATGTAGCAGGCAAGCGTCCACGGGCTGCCGGAGAAGCCGATCAGCGGCACGCTGCCGTCGAGCGCACGGCGGATCTCGCTCACCGCATCCATCACGTACTGAAGCTCGGCATGCGGATCCGGCGCAGTGAGGTTGCGGATCTCCCACTCGTCCTTGAGCGGTCGCTCGAAACGCGGCCCCTCGCCCTCGGCAAAATACAGGCCCAGCCCCATTGCATCGGGCACGGTGAGGATGTCGGAGAACAGGATCGCGGCATCCAGATCGTAGCGCGCCAGCGGTTGCAGCGTCACTTCGCAGGCCATGGCCGGGCTCTTGCACAGATTGAGGAAATTGCCGGCGCGACGGCGCGTTTCGCAATACTCGGGCAGGTAGCGGCCTGCCTGGCGCATCAGCCAGACCGGCGTGTATTCGGTGGGCTGACGCAGCAAGGCGCGCAGGAATGTGTCGTTTTTCAGGTTGCTCACGTCGAGTCCTCTTTGTTCTGCAATCGGGCTGAAGGCGTGATTATCGCCGCTCTGGACGCATCCGGGGCTTGTCGCGAGTCAATCGGACGGGTTACTGGCGTTCAGCGGCGCCAGAAGGTCGGGGTCAGCACGACCAGAAAGGTGAAGATTTCCAGTCGCCCGAGGATCATGGTGAAAGACAGCACCCACTTGTGGAAGGCGTCGAGCGACTGGTAGTTCGACGCCGGTCCCACCATGTCGAGGCCAGGTCCGGTGTTGTTGAGGCAGGCCACCACCGCGGAGAAGGCGGTGACCAACTCGAGCCCACTCGCCGACAGCACCAGGGTCAGGCTCACGATGCTGACCATGTACATGAAACTGAAGCCCAGCACCGCGTGCAGGATGTTCTCGGATACCGGCGTACGGCCCAGGCGCACGGGTCGCACCGCGTTCGGGTGCAACGAGCGCACGATTTCGCGGAAGACCTGGTTATACAGGATGATCGCCCGCATCATCTTGATGCCGCCGCCGGTGGATCCGGAGCAGGCAATGAAGCTGCCGAGAAACAGCAGCCAGAGCTGGGCGAACATGGGCCACAGCGTGTAATCGTAGGTCGACAGGCCAAGGGAGGTGGAGATGGAGACAACGTGGAAGGCGACGTAGCGTAGCGCCTCACCGATCTCGTTGAACTCGCCCTCGGCGAGCAGGAACGCGGTCAGCATGGCGACGCTGACGCCAAGCACGCCAAAGTAGAAGGGGATTTCCGGATCGCGGTAGTAGGGCCGGATCGAGCGCCGCACCAGCGCCATGTAATGGGTCGCGTAGTTCAGGCCCGCCAGTAGCGCGAACACGATTACCACCACCTCGATGCGCAGACTGTCGAAATGCCCGATCGAAGCGTCCTTGCTCGAGAAGCCACCCAGTCCTGCGACCGTGAACGCGTGGATGACGGCATCCCAGGTATCCATGCCCACCCACCACAGGCTGAAACCGCAGGCCACGGTCAACAGCACGTAGGAGAGCCACAGGCCCTTGGCCGTCTCGGCGATGCGTGGCGTGAGACTGGAGTCCTTCATCGGCGTGGGCACTTCGGCCTTGTAGAGCTGTCGTCCACCGATACCAAGCAGCGGCAGGATTGCAACCACCAGGACGATGACCCCCATGCCGCCCACCCAGTGCATGAAGGTGCGCCACAGGTTGATCGACACCGGCAGGTCGTCCAGCCCGGTGAGCACGGTCGCGCCGGTGGCCGTGAGTCCGGAGACGGCCTCGAAATAGGCGTCCGTGAAGCCGAGCTCAGGGAGGTAGGCGAGTAACGGCAGCGCCCCGAACAGGGGTAGCACCACCCAGGTGGCAGCGACGAGCAGGAAGCCATCGTGCACGCGCAGGTCGCGCCGGTGAGCACGCGTGAACGCCCACAGGAGCAACCCGCACACGAAGGTGACGAACAGCCCCTGGTCATAGGCGAGCGTCGCCCCATCTTGAAGCCAGGCCGATACCGCGAGCGGAAAGCCCATCAGCAGACCGAAGATCATGATGATCAGGCCCAGCGCGTTGAGCGCGGGATTGTAGGCACGCATCTGGGCAGGCATGTCAGAGGAAGTGGAATCCCACCTGGAAGAGTTTCTCCACCTTCTGCACCAGCTTCTTGCTGGTGCAGAAGACGATGACATGGTCGTCTTCCTCGATCACCGTATCGTGGTGCGGCATCACCACGGCACGGCGCACCACGCGTCCCTCCTCGTTCTTCTCATCGCGCACGATCGCACCGATGCTGGTGCCGCGCGGCAGCGCGATCTCCTCGATCGCGCGCCCGACGACCTTGGAGTCCTTGCGACTGCCGTGCGCGATGATCTCCAGCGCCTCCGCGGCACCGCGCCGCAGGCTGTGCACCGCCACCACGTCGCCACGCCGCACATGTGCGAGCAGTGTTCCGATCGAGGTGTGCGCGGGCGAGATGGCAATGTCGATCGGTCCGCCCTGCACCAGATCGACGTAGCTCTTGCGGTTGATCAGGGCCAGCGTGCGCCGCGCACCCATGCGCTTGGCCAGCGACGCCGCCATGATGTTGTCTTCTTCGTCGTTGGTGAGCGCGACGAAGAGGTCGGTTTCATCGATGCCTTCGTTCTCGAGCAGCTTTTCGTCGGTCGAGTCGCCACGCAACACCAGCGCATGCGATAGCTGCGAGGCGAGCATTTCTGCACGCGTGCGGTTCAGTTCCAGGATCTTGACGTGATAGTTTTCCTCGATCGACTGGGCGAGGCGGAACCCGATGTTGCCCCCGCCGGCAATCATCACCCGCCGCATCGGTCGATCGGAGCGGCGCAGTTCGCCCATGACCTTGCGGATGTGCACCGTCGCCGCCAGGCAGAACACCTCGTCACCAGGCAGGATGATGGTGTCGCCCTCGGGCATGATCGGGTTGCCGTTACGGTAGATCGCCGCGATGCGGACCTCGACGTTGGGGAGGTGAAAGCGCAGCGCCTTTAGCGGGTGGCCGACCAGCGGCCCCCCCTCGAAGGCGCGCACGCAGATCAGGCTGACCACGCCATCGGCGAACTCCAGTACCTGGAGCGCCTCCGGAAAGGCGATGAGCCGCTTGATGTAGTCAGTGACCACCTGCTCTGGGCAGATCGAAAAATCGACCGAAAAGTTCTCCTCGCCCAGCAACTCCGGGTGATCGACGTAATCCGTCGAACGCAGGCGCGCAATTCGCGTGGGCAGGTTGTACAACGCCTTGGCGATACGGCAGGCGCACAGGTTGGTCTGATCGGACTGCGTCACCGCAATCAGCAAGTCCGCGTCGTCTGCGCCCGCCTCTCTGAGCACGCGCGGAGATGCTGCATTGCCGCACACGGTACGCACCTCGAGGCGTTCGCGCAGTGCGGCGAGGTACTCCTCGCTGGTGTCGACGAGCGTGATGTCGTTCGCCTCGGACACGAGGTTTTCGGCCACGGAGGCACCGACCTGGCCAGCACCGAGGATGATGATCTTCACGCGAAGGGATTCCGGATCGTCTGCAGGAGGCCGATTCTACGCGCGCGGCGGGGACGGAGCCACCATGTTGTTGCAGCGCAGCAGAAAGTACTGCGCAGAGCTCCTTCAGCTTTCCTCATGGCGGCGGCCTGCCTGCAAGCCAAGTTGCTTGAGCTTGCGGTACAGGTGGGTGCGCTCCAGCCCCGTCTTCTCAGCCAGGCGGGTCATGTTGCCCCCCTCGAGGCGCAGATGATGCTCGAAATACATGCGTTCGAAGGCTTCTCGCGCCTCGCGCAAGGGCTGGTCCAGCGACACCCCGCAGCCACCGCCGGCAAGATCCGGCGGCAACAGTCGCCGCACCTCTGCAGCACCGACCTCTTCCTCCAGGGTGCCGAGCGCAAGTGATTTCACCGCGGCACGCAGTTCGGGATAACCGCCGGGCCAAGGCAGATTGCGCAGCTGGTTCAGGGCCGCCGTGGAGAAGCGGCGCAGCGGTACTTCGCCCGCCTCGACCAGGTGCAGCAGGAGCTGGCTCGCCAGTTCGGGAAGATCGTCACGCACGTCGGCAATCGAGGGCGGTGCAAGGCTGACCTCGAACAGGCGGGCAAGCAACCCGTCCTCCCAGCCCTCGCCGGCAAGCGCATCGTGGCTGCGCTCGGTCGCCACCACCAGGCGCTGGTCATAACGGTCAAGCCGATCCAGCGCGAAAGCGAGGTTCTTCTGCTGCGCGCGCGACAGCCGCGCAAGCTCCGGGACGAACAGGATGCCACCATGCGCGGATTGCAGTTGGCTGATGTCCAGCGGCGCAGTGACAAGAGACAGATCCAGCCATGGGGCGTTTGTCGCCTGAACGCTGCGGGCAACGAGCTCTGCGAGGCTGCCAGTGCCAACGCGGAGCAGCAGCACGCGCGAGCTGCCAGAAATCTGCTCCACCCTGCGTCGCAGTTCACGCAGCGGCACCGAGCGTGTGAAGGCTGCCAGCGTGAGCGGTGCGGGAGCCCCCGGCGCCATCGGACGTTGCAGCCCGCGCTTGACCGCCGCGAGCAGCTTCTGCAGCGCAATCGGCTTCTCGAGATAGTCGATCGCACCGATCCGGGTCGCCTCCACAGCAGTGTCGATGGTGCCGTGCCCCGACATCATCACGACCGGCATGTTGAGCTGTCCGTTCGCGGCCCATTCCTTGAGCAGCGTGATGCCATCGGTGTCCGGCATCCAGATATCGAGCAACACCATGTCGGGCCGCACCGCATTGCGTGCTGCGCGTGCAGCAGCGGCATTCTCGGCCAGGAGGATGTCGTGACCTTCGTCGCGGAGGATCTCGGACAACAGTTCGCGGATGCCGACTTCGTCGTCAACGATGAGTATTTTTGCCATTGTGTTCGTCAAGCTTCTTTGTTTTCGGCACTACGCAACCGGATGCGCACTTCCGCACCACCTTCCTCACGGTTGGTGAGCCGGACATCCCCCCCGTGCTCATCCACGATCTTCTTCACCATCGCCAGCCCCAGGCCGGTACCGCGCGACTTGGTGGTGAAGTACGGCTCGAAGGCACGGGCGAGCACCTCGGCAGGAAACCCCGGGCCATTGTCGCGGAAGAGAAGCACAACGCGCGCACCGTCGCGTCGGGTGGCGACCGTGATCACGCCATCATCCCGTGCAGACAAGGCATCCTGTGCATTCTGCAACATATTGTGGATCACCTGTCTGATCTGGGTCGGGTCACCCTGCACCAATGGCAGGCCGGACGCCAGTTCGGTGCGGATCTGGACCGCCGCGCTCTCGTACAGATGGAGCACCTCGCGAATGAGCCCGTTGAGGTCGATCGGCGAAAGGTCGGGCGCAGGCAGGCGCGCATAGTCACGGAAGGCGTTGACGAGATTCTTCATCGCCTCGACCTGATTCACGATCGTCGTGGTCGCCCGCTCAAGCATCTCGCGCCCGCTGTCATCCAGCCGGTCGGAGAGCTTGAACGCGAGCCGCTCTGCCGAGAGCTGGATGGGGGTGAGGGGGTTCTTGATCTCATGGGCGAGTCGCCGGGCCACCTCGCCCCACGCGGCGGTGCGCTGCGCCGTCACCAGGCTGGAGATGTCATCGAACACGACCACCAGGCCCCCGCCAGTTCCGGCTGGAAGCCGGGAGCCGCGGATGAGTAGCGTGCGCGGCGTGCTGTCCTTCACCGGCAGGTCCATCTGCGTCTGCCAGTCGCCTTCGTGGCGGGCGAAGCCATCGCGCAGCACCTCACGCAACGCAGCGTGACGCGGCCAGTCCGCAAGTGCGAGGCTCTCGAAGCCGGCCAGGTCGTCCTCCAGAATCTGCAGGGCGCCGTGGTTGGCTGCACGCAGGAAGCCGTCGGCCGAAAAGGCGAGCACGCCGGTCGACAGGTTGGCGAGCACCGACTCCAAGTACGCGCGCGCGGACTCCACCTCCGAACGATGGCTATCGGCCGCTGCGCGCGCGTCCTGCAGTTGGCGGGTCATGCGGTTGAAGGACTGCGTGAGTACCCCCAGCTCATCGCTCGCGGGCAGCGCCTGACGAGGGCGGAAATCACCCTGCGCCACTGCCTGCGTGCCTTCGGCGAGGATCAACAAAGGCGCCGCGAGCCGGCGCGCGATCAGCACCGCGACCGCGAGCGCGCCGAACAGTGCGAGCAACAGCGCCAGACTCAGCGTGACGGTGTAGATCCGCTTGAGCCCACTCCGCCCCAGGGTGAGTTGCTGATACTCGCGATAGGCTTCCTGCACCGCCTCCGCGTTCCGTCCGAAGGACTCCGGCACAGGCTGGCGCAACATGAGCAGGTTGGCCTCGCCCGCAAGCGTTCGCAGTGGAAGCGGTGTCACCACGCTGATGACCAGGCGGCCATCGGCCTCGCTGCTCACATGCTGATAATGGCGGCTCTGCCGCGCCTGGCGCAGGGCATAGCTGTCGGGTACAGCCGGAATCAGGTCCTGCCCGCTCTCGGCCGCAGTGGCAAGCACCTGGCCGGTCGGGGAGAGAATGGTCGCACTGCTGATGCCCGCCTGCTCACGCAGCCGGTTCAGACGAGTGGCTGCGCCCTGCCCCGCACCCTCGAGCTCGAGGGCCATCTCGTCCGCCTTGTCGCGCACCTGACCACTGAGGTAGTCGAGCGCGTTCTGCCCCAGTCCGATCCCCCCCTCCAGCGCAGCGTCCACACGCACGTCGAACCAGGACTCGATCGAGCGCACGACGAACTGCATTGAAACGCCATAGATGACCAGCCCTGGCACCAGCCCCATGAGGGCAAACATCAGCACGAGCCGCATCTTGAGCCGCGAACCGAACTGTTGCGCACGGTACTCGCGCAGGAGCTGGCGCAGCTGCAGGCCCACGAGTGCAGCCAGCACCACCACCATCGCGCCATTAAGCGCGATCAGGAAGGGATAGCTGCTGGCGAAGAACTCGGTGTTGGCGCTCGCGGAAGTGAGCAGGAACAGCGAGATCCCTGCCAGTGAGGCCGCGACAACGAGCAGTATGCGTTTCATCGGAACCCCGGAACGCCTGGCAGGAAGGTCCACCGGAGCCACTCGGTGCCTACGTTCCAGTCGCTGCTGCCAATGGCCGTCACCTGAAAAGGCTTGGGTAGTTGCGAGGTATCGAGGCGGAAGCGGATCGCAACCTCGTGCGAGACACCCGCCTCAAGCACATCAAAATCGGCAACATGCCAATTGCGAATACGCGTCATCGTGCGGACCGCGCTCTCGAGGTCGTCGAAGCTCTGGTGGATGCTGCCGACCGAGAGCCGGTAGCTTCGCGTGATCGCATGGTAGTACAGACGGTAATCGAGGCTGCGTTCCACCACCGCCTTGTTCAGCCAGTACCAGCGCGGCCGCTCGATAACCAGCTCGGTGGTGAAATACAACGAAATCCCGCGCGATACCGCATCAAGCAGGCGCGGGTTGAGGTCGAGCTCAATGTCGGCGTTCAGCACATAGCCCGTATCACCGCGCACGATCTCACCGGTGCGCATGCGTGTCTCTGCTTGTGCGCCCCAGGGCAGCAGCACGAGCAGGGCGGCAAGCAAAATGCCCGCAAGCAGGCGCTCAGGCCTGCTTGCGGAGAAGCGCGTAATAGAAGCCGTCATGTTCGGCATTGGGCAGCAGCTGCAGATCCGGTCGTCCCTGGATGGGTTCGCGCTGCACATCGCCGTGGCGTGCACAGAAGCGGGCGATCTGCCCGGCGTTCTCTTCATCGAAGACCGAGCAGGTGACGTAGAGCATTCTGCCACCCGGAACCAGGGTCTGCCAAAGCGCTTCGAGGATTTCGGACTGCTGCGCAGCGAACTGCGCAATGTCGGTTTCGCGGCGCAGCCACTTGATGTCCGGGTGTCGGCGAGCGACGCCAGAGGCGGAGCAGGGCACATCGGCCAGGATGAAGTCGAACGGCTTGCCGTCCCACCACCGCTGCAGGTCGCGACAGTCCGCAACCTTGACCTCTGCGTTCAGCCCGAGCCGCTGCAGGTTGTGCTCGATCCGGCGCGCACGCGCCGGATCGAGTTCCAATGCGAGCAGTTGGACATCCACGGATTCGAGCAGATGCGCTGCCTTGCCTCCGGGTGCCGCACAGGCGTCCAGTACGCGCGCCCCCGGGGTCGGAGCAAGCAGCTGTGCAGCCCATTGCGCACCCGCATCCTGGACCGAGACCCTGCCCTCCGCATGACCGGGCAATACGCCGACCGCGACCGGGTCGGCGAGCAGGAGCGCCTGGTTGCCGAGCACCCGAGCCTCGACGCCCGCTGCACCAAGGTCAGCGAGACAGGCCTCGAGCGTCGTGCGCCGCAGGTTCACGCGCAGCGCCATGGGCGGGCGGGTATTACCAGCGGCCAGCGCAGCCTCCCACGCATCGGCCTGCGTTGCCTGAAGCCGACGGATCCACCACGAAGGCACGCCATGGCGTGCCTCGGGATCGGCCGCGATCCAGCCCTCCCATTGCTCGTGCTGGCGCAGCGCATTACGCAGCACGCCATTGACCATGCCCTTGAGTCCCGGCATCAACACCGCCGCCGCCTGTACCGCTTGGTCGACGATGGTGTGCGCCTGCTCGGGACGCTGGCGCAAACGATTCAGCGCTATCAGGAGCAATGCGTGTATGGGCGGGGCAGGCAAGGTGTGCGTCAGCCGGTCGAGCACCACGGAGCCACTGCGGAAAGCCCGCAGGGTGCTCCACGCCAGATCCCGGATCGCACCACGGGCCGCATCTGACCAGTCACGCTCCTCATCCCGCATGCGTTCATACGCATCGGTCAGATTGCCACCTTCAAGCACCACTGCCACCAATCGTGCAGCACGGGTGAGCGCGTAGGCGAGACTGTCGGGCGCAAGGTGCGGCATAGCCGAGTACGGATCACGACTGAGCTTACGAACGGAATGGGGTGGGCGCGCCGGGTGGCGACCAGCTCGGGGGAAGTGGGTCACGATGACTCGCGGAGAAAGGGGCCGCCGCAGG
This sequence comes from Thauera sp. AutoDN2, assembly GCF_051280715.1. Classification (NCBI taxonomy): domain Bacteria; kingdom Pseudomonadati; phylum Pseudomonadota; class Betaproteobacteria; order Rhodocyclales; family Zoogloeaceae; genus Thauera; species Thauera sp. AutoDN2. The sequence continues at coordinate 129,154 of NZ_JBNCAR010000005.1, forward strand.
CGCCCCGCAGCGGCTTAGCCGAGCAGGGCGCGCAGATGATTGGGGAGTGCGAACTGCGCGCAGTATACGTCGCCGTTCAGGTACTGCAGGCCTTCAATGCCCCGTTCGCACAGCCGATGATCCACGTCAGCCGATGTCAGTGCTGTCGGATCGACGTGATCGGAGGCCGTCGCCAGTCCCCACAGCGAACCATAGAGCGGAATGTACAGGAAATACGGGCGTACGTAGGCAAATACGCTGCGCAGCCGGCGCACGAGCGCCTGCACGCGCTCGGGTTGATACACCGGCGTGCCGATATGCAGGGTCAGCGCCCCGCCCTTGGCCAGCAGAGCCCGGCACGCCGCAAAGAAGTCGGCCTGATACAGCGCCTCGGCTGGCCCGACCGGATCGGTCAGGTCGAGCACGATGAGGTCGTAACGGTCGCCGGCTTCGAGGCCGTCCTCATGGACGTACTTCATGCCGTCCCCGATACGAATCTCGACACGTGGATCGTCCAGTGCACCACGGTGTACGGCCTGCAGGTGACGCCGCGAGATGTCGATTACCTTCTCATCCAACTCGGCGAGCAGCACCTTTTCCATCGAGGGGTACTTGAGCAACTCTTCTGCCGAACCACCATCCCCCCCACCGATGATCAGAGCACGACGCGGAGCCGGATGCGCAATGCCGGGCACATGAACGATGTTCTCGTGATAGTGGAACTCGTCACGCTCCGAAGTCATCAGGCAGCCGTCGAGGCGGAACAGCCGCCCGAAGCGCGGCGTCTCCCATACCTCATAGGCCTGCCACGCAGAATGCCCGCGCTCGAGTAACCGACCGCCCTGCAGGAAATAACCGGCATCCTCGCTCAGAAACTCGGCAATCATTCCCTCGGGGAGGCAGAACGGGCTCGCGCTCATGCTCAAGCCTCCACTGGGGCGCGACCGCGGATGACCTCGTGTTGGACGATCTCGTCCGGAGCAAGGGCATCGATGACGCGCTGAAACACCTGCCGAGCCCGCTCGCTGTTGTCGCGGGAAAAATTGCACACGTAGACATCGAGCGTCACATCGCCGGTCTCAGGCCAAGTGTGAATAGCGAGATGCGACTCCGCGAGGACCACCGTGCCGGTGACCCCGGCATCGCCGCCCTGTTCATCCAGGAACTGATAGAAATAAGCCCCCAGCGGGGTCAACCCCGCCTCCCTGCACTCTTCGACACAAAGCGTCTCGAGTCGGCCACGGTTTACAAGAAGCTCGCTCGCAGCCCGGCAACGATAGATGTCGGCAATCAGATGGAGTCCGTTCATTTCCCCGGCAATATTAGAAGATGAATGAAGCGGTGCATTCTATCACGAGCGACTAATGCAATATTTCCGCAAAGATATTGTGACGTGTTCCACGTGAAACAACGGAACCCCCAGACCGTGCCCGACACCACGCCTACAACCACGTGACAGCATCTCAGCGCAGGAACGTATCGTAGGCGAGCTTTGCGATCAGCACCGAAACCACGGCCAGGAACATCCTGCGCACGAATCCGGTTCCATGCTTCAGGGCCATTCGGGAGCCCAGTACTGAGCCGATCAGGTTGCACAGTGCCATCGTCAGCCCCAACTTCCACATCAACTCAACGTTTCCAGCAAAAAAGCTGATGGCGGCCAGGTTCGTCGCCACATTGAGAATCTTTGCCGAGACTGAGGCACGGAGGAAATCCATTCCGAGCACACGGATGAACAGGAAGATCAGGAAGCTCCCCGTCCCTGGACCGAAGAACCCATCATAGAACCCGATTCCCCCGCCGATCGTGAGCGCTAACACCACCGAGCGCGCACCATGCTCAGTCTCCCTCGATACCGAGCCCAGATCCTTGCGCAGAAAGGTGTAAACCGCGACGAGTACGAGCAGCACCAGGATCAGGGGGCGGAGGATCGCGGGATCCAGATAGGCCACCGCTTTCGCCCCATACCAGGCCCCCACCAGCGCCGCGACTGCACCCGGTCCTGCGACTCGCCAGGGGATCCGCACGCGCCGACTGTACTGATAGGCTGCCGTACTCGTGCCCACGATGCTCGCGACCTTGTTCGTACCGAACAGTGTCGCCGGCGCGGTCGTTGGGTAGGCACTGAACAGCGCTGGCAACTGAATCAGTCCACCGCCGCCAACAATCGAGTCAACGAAGCCGGCGAATAGCGCTGCCAGTCCGAGGGCGAGAAAAACAAAATCCAGATCCATGACTGATGTTTCACGTGAAACAGGGGAGCAATCCGACGGCGGCGAGCGCGTGCACTAGCTCGCTCACACAGTGACTGCGCTATCGCGCACCACTGGTCGAACGGCTCACTTGCCGATACAGAATCGGGAGAAAATGACACCGAGCAAATCGTCCGGTGAGAACTCCCCGGTGATCTCGCTCAATCGTTCCTGCGCCAGACGCAACTCCTCCGCAAAAAACTCGAGCGCACCCAGCAAACTTGCTGCCTTGCCCATATGCACCAGCGCCTCCCGCAAGGCATGGAGATGCCTCTCGCGCGCCAGAATCACGTCCTCACCATGCGAATGCCAGCCCGCGATGCGAAGCAACTCTGCGCGCAGCAGATCGATACCCTCGCCGCTGTGCGCAGAAACGCGCAGCACGACGGCACCTTCCGTTTGCAGCCGTGCAGCGGGTTCACCCAGCAAATCAATTTTGTTCACCACCGTCACCCGCGCTACGCCCGACGGCAACCGCTCGTCAATCACGCTTCCGGCACAACGAGGTGCCCCCGCGTCAACCAGCCGCAGGATCACGTCGGCGCGCTCAATCTCTCGCCAGGTACGCGCGATCCCCATGCGCTCAACCGTATCGCCGGTCTCTCGCAAGCCCGCGGTGTCAATGATGTGCAGCGGAATGCCTTCGATCTGGATGGTTTCGCGCAGGGCGTCCCGCGTGGTCCCGGCGATCTCAGTCACGATTGCGCGCTCTTCACCTGCAAGCTGATTCAGCAGGCTAGACTTGCCGACATTGGGCTCTCCGACCAGCACCACGTTGAGCCCGCTGCGCAGCAGCGCCCCCTGGCGCGCTCGGTCGAGCAGAGCCTCCAGTTCCCGCTGGAGTGCGGCAAGGCGCGGCATCGCCTGCGCGCGTTCAAGAAAATCGATCTCTTCTTCCGGAAAATCCAGCGTAGCCTCGACCAGCATGCGCAAGTCGATCAGGCCATCGACGATGCGATGCACCTCTTCGGAGAATCGCCCGGACAGCGACCGCACCGCCGAACGCGCCGCCGCCGCCGTCGAGGCCTCGATCAAATCGGCGACACCTTCAGCCTGGGCGAGGTCGAGCTTGCCGTTGAGGAAGGCGCGCCGGGTGAACTCACCCGGCTCGGCGAGGCGAGCGCCCAACTGCAGGCAGCGATCAAGCAGCATCTGCATGACCACCGGACCGCCATGGCCCTGCAGCTCGAGCACATCCTCGCCCGTGAAGGACGCCGGCGCAGCGAAGAAAAGGAGGAGCCCTTCGTCGATCACCCGCCCCTGCTCATCCAGGAAGCGGGTGAAGTGTGCGGTACGCGCCTTCGGATCGCGCCCGGTCAGCGCAAGCGCGAGACCCTTGAGACCGCTTCCCGAAACGCGAACAACACCGACGCCGCCCCGACCCGGTGCCGTCGCAATCGCGGCGATCGTGTCAGGCGGGCTTGCCGGCCGACTTTGCACTTTCGATCATCCGCGTGATCTGCCACTGCTGGGCGATCGACAGGATGTTGTTCACCACCCAGTACAGCACCAAGCCGGACGGGAACCACAGGAACATGAAGGTGAAGATGATCGGCATGCCCATCATCACCTTGGCCTGGATCGGATCCGGCGGAGTCGGATTGAGCTTCATCTGGATCAGCATCGAGGCGCCCATGATGATCGGCAGGATGAAGTAGGGATCCTTCGCCGAAAGATCCTGGATCCAGCCGAGCCACGGTGCATGACGCATCTCGACGCTGCCGAGCAGCACCCAGTACAGGGCAATGAACACCGGAATCTGCACCAGGATGGGCAGGCAGCCGCCGAGCGGGTTGATCTTCTCGGTGCGGTAGAGATTCATCATCTCCTGCTGCATCTTGGCCTTGTCGCTGCCGTACATCTCCTTCATGCGCTGCAGGCGCGGGCCCAGCACGCGCATCTTGGCCATCGACTTGTAGCTCGCGGCCGAGAGCGGGAAGAACACAGCCTTGATCGCCACCGTCACCAGGATGATCGCCCAGCCCCAGTTGCCGGTGAGGCTATGGAACCACGACAGCACCCAGAACAGCGGTGCGGCGATCACGGTCAGCCATCCGTAGTCGACGACCAGATCCAGCCCTGGAGCGATCGCTTCAAGCTTGTCCTGCTCCTGCGGGCCGGCGTACAGGCGGGTGCCGACGGTAGCGACAGCCCCCGCTTCGACCTCGGCCACGGGAAGGATCACGCCTGCCGAGAACAGGTTGTTGCCCAGCGCACGCGCGAAGAACTCGCGCTGCACGCCCTGCTCTGGCAGCCAGGCGCTCACGAAGTAGTGCTGCACCATGGCCACCCAGCCATCGTTTGCCGTCTTTGCAAACTTGGCGCTGCTGTCGGTGATGTCGTCAAAGCTGACCTTCTGGAACTTGGCCGCCTCAGTGAAGAAGGCCGGTCCCGTGAAAGTGTTGACGCCGAAAGCCTCGATCTGCTCAGCCGGGTTGCCATCGCGGGTGATCTGGAAGTAGGCATGCGGAGCAATCGCGTGTGCGGACCCATTGCGGATCTCGTACGACACGTCGATCAGGTAGCTGCCGCGCGTGAAACGCATCACCTTCGTCACGGCTACCCCGTCCTGCTCGGGCGCCTGCAGGCGCAGCACAAGCGCATCATCGCCATCCTTGAGTCGTAGCTCGCGCGCGGAAAGCTCGAACAGGGTTTTGTGCGTCGGCAGCCCATCGCCGATCAGACCCGACTGGGCGACGTACTGATGGATCGAACCGTCGTCCAGCAGCACGAAATTCCCCTCGGCGGCGCCGCTGGCCTTGTGCTGCTTGAGCTCCAGGCGAACGACATCCCCGCCCTGCGAGGACACCTCGGCACGCAGCAAGTCGGTCTCGACCACCGCCCGCGCGGCCGCAGCCACTGCGGTTCCCTGCTCGCCCGGAACGGCGGCCTGACCGGTGGCCGCGCCGATCGTCGGCGTGGGCACGGCGCCGTCCTGCGCTGAGGCACTACCTGCGGGGGTCTGCTGCGCCACGGGCGCCGGGGGCTGGTTGTGCTTCAGCCAGCCGTCCCACAGCATGACCAGCGCAAAGGAAAAAACCAGGAATAGGATGAGGCGGCGTTGATCCATCGGAGTCGTTCTGTCTCAGGTCAGGGAACGGGATCATACCCGCCCGGATTGAAGGGATGACAGCGCCCCACCCGCTTGGCAGCCATCCAGCTGCCACGCAGCGCACCGTGGCGCTGGATCGCTTCGATCGCGTATTCCGAACAGGTCGGATGAAAACGGCAATTGCGCCCAAGCATGGGACTGATCGCGTAGCGGTAGAAACGGACCAGCGCGATCAATACGGATTTCATGAGCGGGGAAGCCTTTGCAACAAAGCAAGCAGGTCGAGGTTCAGTTCTGCGCGCGTCGCCTTGGCGACCGGTGCATGCAAGCGCACGACGAGATCCATGCAGGGCAGGGACTCGCGATGACGCCGGAAGATCTCGCGCGCGATGCGCTTGACCAGGTTGCGCAAGTTTGCACGTTTCGCAAGCTTCTTCGCTACCACGACACCCAGCCGTGCAGTGTCGCGGTCGTTCGGCCGGTAATGCACGATGTAGAACCGCCCGCGCAAGGCCCGCCGAAAAGCAAAAACGGATGAATACTCATCCGTTTTGTGCAATCTGTGAGCGCTGCGGAACCCCTGGTCAGCGCCCGTGGGCAGCGTCACCTCAGACGGCGAGGCGATGACGGCCCTTGGCACGACGTGCGCGGATGACCGCACGGCCGCCACGGGTCTTCATGCGGACCAGGAAGCCATGGGTGCGCTTGCGGCGGACAACGGAGGGCTGATAAGTGCGTTTCATGATCGGACTGCCAGTGTTAGGTCAAACGCGAGAGTTAAATGGATAATCCCATGTTTGTCAATAAGAATTTTTGGCCAAGCCTGTGGATAAGTCATGCTCGCGGGGTTAGAATGCGAGGCTCGAGTGCTCGCCGCCCGAAGGCGCACCCACGGTGCGTAGCGCATGCCGAGAACCGGCTCCGGGTGTTCAGCAGGCACCTTACCCCAATGCGCGGCCCCGCAAGGCCGCAGCGCAGTCCGATGCGTGCCCACCGCGCGTCACGGGGCTGTGCATCGTGAAACCCAACGAGATCCGTTCGCCCTTGCCCGATCGCCCCGACACCGTGAGTCAAGATTTCTGGTCCTTCTGCCTGTCGCGCCTTGAACAGGAGCTGCCGCAGCAGCAGTTCAACACCTGGATCAAGACCCTGCGGGCCGAAGCAGGCGCAGATGGGGCATGGACACTGCTGGCGCCCAACAGATTCGTGCTGCAATGGGTGCGCGAGCGCTACCTGCGCCGCATCGAAGCCCTCGGCGATGAGTTTGCCGGCACCCCGCTTGCGATCGAACTTCAACTACCGCCCGCCGGCGCAGGGGGGGGAGCGCGCAACACCTCACGTGCCCCAGCCGAGGCGCCTGCCTCCGCTCCTCGGGCAGCGGCGCCCAGCGCTGCACTTGTAACCGAAACCGCCAGCACCGCAGATGACCCGGCTGCGGACGGCGACGGCGCCCCCGCTCAGGATGTGCTCGTGGCAGCGCCGGTCCGCAGCCGCCGGTCTGCGCCTTCTGCTGCCGGCCGCGACCCGGAATCCGCCACCGGCCTCGAGCTCGCCTACGAGAAGACCCGCCTCAACCCCGACTTCACCTTCGACACCCTGGTCACCGGCCGCGCCAACGACCTCGCTCGCGCCGCCGCCATGCAGGTGGCGCAGAACCCGGGCACATCCTACAACCCGCTGTTCGTCTACGGCGGCGTCGGCCTCGGCAAGACCCACCTGGTGCACGCGATCGGCAACGCGGTGTTCCGCCACAACCCGCGCGCGGTCATCCGCTACGTGCATGTCGAGGACTACTACGCCGACGTCGTGCGGGCCTATCAGCAGAAGAGCTTCGACGCGTTCAAGCGCTACTACCGCTCGCTCGACATGCTGATCATCGACGACATCCAGTTCTTCAATAACAAGAACCGCACGCAGGAAGAGTTCTTCCACGCCTTCAACGCCCTCACCGAGGCGCGCAAGCAGATCGTCATCACCTGCGACACCTACCCCAAGGACATCCAGGGCCTCGAAGACCGCCTCATCTCGCGCTTCGACTGGGGCCTCACCGTGCAGATCGAGCCGCCCGAGCTCGAAATGCGCGTCGCCATCCTCAAGAAGAAGGCCGAGGCCCTGCGCGTGCTGGTCGACGACGACGTCGCCTTCCTGATCGCCAAGAACCTGCGCTCGAACGTGCGCGAGCTCGAGGGCGCGCTCAACAAGGTGGTCGCCTACGCGCGCTTTCACGGCCGCCAGATCGGCCTGGAGGTCGCCAAGGAGGCGCTCAAGGACCTGCTGCACGCGCACAACCGCCAGCTGTCGATCGAGCACATCCAGAAGACGGTCGCCGACTACTACAAGATCAAGGTTGCCGACATGCACTCCAAGAAGCGGACGCGCGTCATAGCGCGCCCGCGCCAGGTGGCGATGTGGCTGGCCAAGGAACTCACGCCGATGTCGCTGCCGGCCATCGGCGAAGCCTTCGGCGGACGAGACCACACCACCGTGCTGCACGCATGCCGCACCATCACCGAGCTACGCCTCGGCGACGCGCAACTGAACCACGACGTCCACGTGCTCACCCAGGTCCTGCGCGGCTGAACCGACTGAATCCCTCCGATCAACCCATCGACCCGATCTGACGCCATGCTCCTGCTCACCACCACCCGCGATGCGCTCCTGGCCCCGCTGCAGTCGGTCGCCGGCATCGTCGAGAAACGCCACACGCTGCCGATCCTGTCCAACGTGCTGATCGAAAAGCACGGCGACCAGCTCACCATGCTGGCCACCGACATCGAGATCCAGATTCGCACCACCACCGGCGGCCACATCGGCGGCGAGGACGTCGCGATCACCGTCGGCGCGCGCAAGCTGCAGGACATCCTGCGCGCCCTGCCCGACGCCAACGAAGTCAGCCTCACGCTCGACGACAAGCGCCTCACGGTCAAGGCCGGCCGCAGCCGCTTCCAGCTGCAAACCCTGCCCGCCGCCGACTATCCGAGCCTGAACCCGCCCGCCGACGCCAATGCGCGCCTGTCGATCAGCCAGCGCGCCTTCAAGCGCCAGCTCGCACAGGTGTCCTACGCGATGGCGCAACAGGACATCCGCTATTACCTCAACGGTCTGCTGATCATCGCCGACGGCGGCGAACTGCGCATGGTCGCCACCGACGGCCACCGCCTCGCCTACGCCGCCTCCGACCTCGACGCGCCGCTCAACTCGCAGCGCAGCGAGGCCATCCTGCCGCGCAAGACCGTGCTCGAGCTCGCCCGCCAGCTTGCCGACAGCGACGACCCGCTCGAGATCATGCTCGCCGGCAACCAGGCCGTGTTCCGCTTCGGCGCCATCGAGCTCGTCACCAAGCTCATCGACGGCAAGTTTCCCGACTACGAGCGCGTGATCCCGCAAGCCCATCCCAATCTGATCACTTTCGAGCGCCAGCCCCTGCTCGCTGCCCTGCAGCGCGCTGCCATCCTCACCAACGACAAGTTCCGGGGCGTGCGCATGGTGCTGGAGGACGGCCTGCTGCGCATCGTATCCAGCAATGCCGAGCAGGAAGAGGCGCAGGATGAGCTCGAAATCGACTACCACGGCGACAAGCTCGACATCGGCTTCAACGTCACCTATCTGCTCGACGTGCTCAACAATCTCTCCTCCGAGACGGTCGAGTGGCGCTTCAACGACGGCAACTCCAGCGCCCTGATCAGCCTGCCGGACAACGACAAGTTCAAGTATGTCGTGATGCCGATGCGCATCTGATCGAGCAGCAGGCGAAGGCTTCACCGCAGCACCCCGTTCTTTACGAATCACCGAGATGACCATGTCCGAACCGCAAAACACGCCGGCCCCGCAAGGGGGCAACGACTACGACGAATCCAGCATCCAGCAGCTCGAAGGGCTGGAAGCCGTGCGCAAGCGCCCCGGCATGTACATCGGCGACACGTCCGACGGCACCGGCCTGCACCACATGGTGTTCGAGGTCGTGGACAACTCCATCGACGAGGCTCTGGCCGGTCACTGCGACGACATCGTCATCACCATCCACGCCGACAACTCCATCTCGGTCACCGACAACGGCCGCGGCATCCCGGTCGGCGTCAAGATGGACGACAAGCACGAACCCAAGCGCAGCGCCGCCGAGATCGTCATGTGTGTCCTGCACGCCGGCGGCAAGTTCAATCAGAACAGCTACAAGGTGTCCGGCGGCCTGCACGGCGTGGGCGTGTCCTGCGTCAATGCGCTGTCCAAGTGGATGCACGTCACCGTCGCCCGCGACGGCAAGCGTCACCTGCTCGAGTTCGAGCGTGGCAAGCCGCAGAACCGCGTCATCGAGCGCGTCGACGGCGTCGAGGTGAGCCCGCCGCGCGTCATCGGCGAAACCACCAAACGCGGCACCAAGGTGCACTACCTCGCCGACGAGGAGATCTTCGGCACCGTCGAGTACCACTACGACATCCTCGCCAAGCGCCTGCGCGAACTCTCCTTCCTCAACAACGGCGTCAAGATCCGTCTGGTCGACCAGCGCACCGGCAAGGAAGAGGACTTTGCCTTCGCCGGCGGCGTGAAGGGCTTCGTCGAGTACATCAACCGTGCCAAGACGGTACTGCACCCCAACGTCTTCTACGCCACCGGCACCACGCGTATCCCCACCGGCCAGGGCCACGACGCCGAGCTCTCGGTCGAGGTCGCCATGCAGTGGAACGACAGCTACCAGGAGCAGGTGCTGTGCTACACCAACAACATCCCGCAGGCCGACGGCGGCACCCACCTTACCGGCCTGCGCGCGGCGATGACGCGGGTCATCAACAAGTACATCGAAGAAAACGAGATCGCCAAGAAGGCCAAGGTCGACATCACCGGTGACGACATGCGCGAGGGTCTCGCCTGCGTGCTGTCGGTCAAGATGCCCGACCCCAAGTTCGCCAGCCAGACCAAGATGAAGCTGGTGTCCTCGGAAGCGCGTCCGGCGGTGGAAGAAGTCGTCGCCAACAAGCTCGGCGACTTCCTGCTCGAGAACCCGATCGACGCCAAGACCATCTGCAACAAGATCGTCGAAGCCGCCCGTGCCCGCGACGCCGCGCGCAAGGCGCGCGAGATGACCCGCCGCAAGGGCGTGCTCGACGGCGTCGGCCTGCCCGGCAAGCTCGCCGACTGCCAGGAAAAGGACCCCGCACTGTGCGAGCTCTACCTCGTCGAGGGTGACTCCGCAGGCGGCTCCGCCAAGCAGGGCCGCGACCGCAAGTTCCAGGCGATCCTGCCGCTCAAGGGCAAGATCCTCAACGTCGAGAAGGCACGCTTCGACAAGCTGCTGCAGAGCCAGGAGATCGCCACGCTGATCACCGCACTCGGCACCAGCATCGGCAAGGACGACTACAAGCCCGAGAAGCTGCGCTACCACCGCATCATCCTGATGACCGACGCAGACGTCGACGGCGCGCACATCCGCACCCTGTTGCTCACCTTTTTCTATCGGCAAATGCCCGAGCTGGTCGAGCGCGGGCACATCTACATCGCCCAGCCGCCGCTGTACAAGATCAAGCACGGCAAGACCGAGATCTACATCAAGGACGACCACGAGCTCAACGGCCATCTGCTCAAGCTCGCGCTCGACGGCGCCAGCCTGACCCCGCGCGAAGGTGCAGCGCCGATCACCGATGAAGCGCTCGGCGGCCTCGCCCGCAGCTACCTGCTCGCCGAGGCCGTCATCCGCCGCCTGGCCAGCTACATCGACCCCGAAGTGCTGCAGGTGATGCTCGCCCACGACCTCGAGGTCAGCCTCGAGGACGAGGCCGCCGCCCGCGCCTCCGCCGAGCGCATCCAGCCCCACCTGCCCGAAGGCCTGCAGATCTACGCCGAATACCACGAAGAATCCGAAGGCTGGCGCCTCACCATCGAGCGCCTGCACCACGGCAACCGCAAGTTCGGCTGGGTCGAGCACGACTTCCTCGTGTCCGGCGATTACCGCAGCATCCGCAACGCTGCAGAAGCCATCAGCGGCCTCATCGGGCCGGGCGCCGAGATCCGCCGCGGCGAGAAGCGCCAGGCGGTCACACGCTTCTCCGACGCGATCAGCTGGCTGCTGAGTGAGGTCGAACGCGGCCTCAGCAAGCAGCGCTACAAGGGCCTCGGCGAAATGAACCCCGAGCAACTGTGGGAAACCACCATGGACCCCGCCGTGCGCCGCCTGCTGCGCGTGCAGATCGACGACGCCATCGCAGCCGACGAGATCTTCACCACACTGATGGGCGACAACGTGGAGCCAAGAAGGGCATTCATCGAGGGCAATGCGCTGTACGCGCAGAACATCGATGTCTGATAGTTGTAGGTTCACAGAAAATTTGAGAAAATTAACAAATAGTTGCTCAGCTACGGGCGGCGAACTTTGAGCAGAGTTGGATCCTTTGAGGCAAGCCAGTGGCTCTTGACGGGTTCACCGGCAAGGCAGCGGGATCCTGTCGCCGCCTCTCAGGATGTCGCAATTGCGGATGCTTTCGCTCTCGAGGTTCGCGTCGTAGCTAGTCACATCGGGCGACTCCCGATTGCGGCTTGTGCATGGTCACTCGAGGCGTCCGTTCAACCGTCTGATGCAGGCGAGCGTGTAGAGCGCGGAGCCTTCTAGCTGCCTACTTGAGGCAGCTAGAAGGCTCCGCGACACTCGATGGAATCTCGGGACGGGTGTAGCGGAAGAAGACTGAGTTCATCAGCCCGTCGAACATCCATTTCTTGAAGTCCGCCTTGTACGTCAGATCATTCGGATCGATGTCGTCGTCACCAACACGGGTGGTCGATGGGGCTCCACGCTTTACCCTGCCCCCCGAGGGCGAGCCAAGAGTGCTGAGCCGGGTAGCGTCTTTGAACTGCCCAGAACGACCCCAGCTTCTTCAGTCCCGGTTCGAGATATCAGCAAGCAGCGTTCCGTGAGGAGCAACATCACGATGCGTAGGCCGAATCTCCAGGCAGGTTGTTCGCCCGCTCCTACCGAAATACCATAGGACGCCGGTTTAGCCGGAGAGGTCGTCGGCACATCTGAAAAAGCCCGGGACATCGCACGCATGGCAAAGAAATCGGGGTCGAGCCCGCTGCTCATCATGGCAGCCATAATCATCGGGACTATCGCGTCCGTACCCAAGGACGTCTGGGTCTTCCTCTTCATCATTGGAGGAGTTGTGCTAGTCGCCTGGCTCGCCAAGAACCTATTCGGAGGCAAGGCCAAGGCGACCGCTGAGCCGCCGACGGCGCAGGCTGGAACCGCTAATCGGGCATCCGCGCCGGCACGGGCGACAGGAAGCCTCAAGACGGCACGCGGCGAGCCGGACGATGAGTTCGCTAACTTCCGCCTGGATGACGCCACGAACAGTGATGGGTACCGGGTTCCGGCATCACCCGTGGCTAGTAGCGGCCTGCGTTGGGTGCCGGCCGGCGAGAAAGTGAACGTTGCGGGCTTCGATGTACCCGGAGGCATGCTTTACATCGGAAGCAACCCTCACGATGACTACGGCCACACCGAGCCTTCTGCCATCAATCCAAAACTGCGCGTGACCGGCAGCCCCGTCGACTGGTCGGATCGCCTGACTGACTACTGGCCCTCTTACTCCTCAATCTCGCCCGATGCTCGCCGCGCATACCTTCAGTGGCTGGTTGATGGCCGACGCGCCCCAGACGCGAACATCGGATACGTGTTCCTGTACTTCTACGGCCTGGAGCGCAGAGTCCTTGTCGACCTCGGCTCAGGTACGAGTGAGCGTGGTGAGGTTGAAGTCATTAGGAACGAGGTGCGTCGCTTACTTCGCATCTATGGCGACAACAACTCCTTCCGCCGGTATGCGAGCCATTTCCTAGCCTTCATCGAGGCCGACAACTACCGTAGCCAACCCTTCGCACCCGACCCACCCACCGTCAATTCGGCCCTCGAGCAAGGCTACGAGCTTCCCCTGAGCTTGAAGCTAGGCCTCGGGCACCTAGCGGTTGCACAGAAGCCCATTCCGGCATCATGGGCTTTGGCATGGGCGCTGAACGACCCCAACATCTACCGCCGCACTCCCGTGTCGCGGTGTGAGGCCGAGTTCAAGGCTCTCTTCAACCGCAAATACGCCGAAGACTTCGGCGATGGATTCGTGCTCCGGCTCAATAAGACGAAGCTCCAGGTCACCTACCAACCCGCATCAGGTGCTCTCGGAAGACAAGAGATGCGTCGAAATGTCGGCGACCTGCCAGACGTCACGGCGGTCAAGGGCCCCATCCAGAAGCTGCAGGCGTTAGTGGACGCTTGCACGAAGTCCCTAGAGTCATACAGTCGCTTCATCGGACGAAATCCCGACAAGGCGCACGCCCTCGAAGGCTTGCTTCAATTACCCGTCGAGCTTTGGCCTGCCCCAGTTCGTGCTGAACTGGATGACCTCAAGAGCCGCGTCGGCGACGGCATGCTGTTGATGGCGTTTGGAGAACTGTCCGGCCGCCTAAAGAGCGCTGGGGCACTGTCTCGCGACAAGGTGATTGGCCTAGCCCGCGCACTTGAATCCCTGCACATCGGCCTGGAGCCCGACGTTCTTGCCGGTAGTCGCACACCCAAGGCCGAGGACAAGGTTGCACTCTTCGCTACCCTGCCGGAGGACAGCACCGCCCGGGCCGGACACGCGTATCGTGCGGCGGCGGTCACCCTCGATCTGGCCTGCATGGCCGTTCATGCAGATGGCGAGGCGTCTGCTCACGAACTGATGTCGCTGACCAAGCAGATCAATGCCTGGGCTCATTTGAGCGACACCCAACGGAAGCGACTCAAAGCACACCTGCGCCTGGGCATCGACCAACCCGCGACGCTGGCCAGCCTGAAGAGAAAGCTGGAGCCCTTGGCGGAAGACGCGCGCCGCTCAATCTGCCGGCTACTTGCGCATCTCACGCAAGCTGACGGCGTCGTGAGCCCCGCCGAAGTGAAGTTTCTTGAGCGCACCTACAAAGCCTTGGCGCTGGACACCAAGCTCGTTTACTCGGACCTGCATGCGAGCCCCGCGCCAAACGTCGTCCCCACCACATCCACCACGCAAGTCACACCTGTTGTGGCCGCCATCGGTGGGACAGCGGGCTTCGCCCTGGATCCCGCTCGTATCGCGCAACTGGAAAAGGAAACCGCCGAGGTCTCGGAACTGCTCGCGAAGGTGTTTGTGGACGAAGAGCAGCAGGAGTCCGCCCCGCTTATGGGGTCGGTACCAGAGGATGAGCCCGCGGCAGCTCCCGGAATTCTTGGTCTCGATGCAGACCATTCGGCCTTTGTTCGCATTCTTGTCTCAAGGACCTCTTGGCTCCGTGGCGAGCTCGCAGATGCTGCGTCTGACATGGAATTGATGCTCGATGGTGCGCTAGAGCACATCAACGAGGCCGTGCTGGACGCGCTCGATGCGCCCCTCACCGAAGGTGACGACCCGATTGAAATCAACAAGGAAGTCTTGGAGGCGCTCCCCGTATGAGCACAATTCGCGCAAAGGACCGTGATGCGGTCATCCAATCGCTACGCGCGGGTGTCGTTCCGCGTGTCGGCCAGCATCTGATTCAGGTCGGCCGAGTGAAAGAGCTCGAGGCTCTGATGAAGGACGTGGAGCGCATCGCCGACGCAGGCTCCGGGTTCAGAGTCGTCATCGGTGAGTACGGCTCGGGGAAGACGTTCTTCTTGAACTTGGTCCGCGCCATCGCGATGGAGAAGAAGCTCGTCACGATGCATGCGGACCTTAACCCCGACCGCCGACTCCATGCGACCGGCGGGCAAGCCCGCTCGCTCTACGCGGAGCTGGCCAAGAATCTTTCCACGCGAACAAAGCCGGATGGGGGAGCCCTCCCCGGTATCGTCGAGAAATTCATCGCGCAGGCCAAATCCGAAGCGAAGACGAGCGGAAAACCCAGCGAAGCCATCGTGCGTGAGCGACTGGACCACCTGTCAGAGATGGTGAATGGCTACGACTTCGCCGAGGTCATCGCCGCATACTGCCGAGGCTTTGACCAAGGGAACGAGCAGCTCAAGTCAGATGCCATCCGCTGGCTCCGCGGGGAGTTTACGACCAAAACGGACGCCCGCGCTGCATTGGGCGTACGCACCATCATCGACGACGCCTCGATATACGACCAACTGAAACTGCTCGCCCGATTCATCCGGCTTGCAGGTTATAGCGGCCTGATGGTCTGCCTGGATGAGTTGGTGAACCTCTACAAACTCGCCAACACACAGGCGCGTAACGCCAACTACGAGCAGATTCTCCGCATCCTCAACGACTCGTTGCAGGGCTCTGCGGAGGGTCTCGGCATAGTGCTTGGAGGCACCCCCGAGTTCCTGATGGACACGCGTCGCGGCTTGTACAGCTACACGGCCCTGCAGTCCCGCCTGGCGGAAAACACCTTCGCCAAGGCCGGCATGGTGGACTATTCGGGGCCCGTTCTTCGGCTTGCAAGCCTTACGCCCGAGGACTTCTACGTGCTCCTCAACAAGCTGCGCCACGTCTATGCCGGCGGTGACACAGCCAAGTACCTGGTTCCGGACGAAGCGATCCCCGCCTTTATGGCGCACTGCGCTCAACGCCTTGGGGAGGCCTACTTCAGAACGCCGCGGACGACCATCACCGCCTTCATCAATCTCCTGGCCATCCTTGAGCAGAACCCCACCGCGGACTGGACGGAGCTCCTTGGGCACGTCGCCGTCGAGAAAGACACGGGCGGCGCCGCGGACACGGCGGTTGAGGATGACGACGAGCTCGCCAGCTTCAAGCTCTGACTCCCAAGCCTTCCAGCGGCTGGACGAGCGTATCCAGCGGTGGATCTGGAGCGAGGGATGGACCGCCTTGCGCGATGCGCAGGAGAAGGCGATTCCAGCCCTCATCGATGCCGACCGCGACGTCATCGTGGCCGCCGCTACCGCTGCGGGGAAGACCGAAGCTGCGTTCTTCCCCATCCTGACCCATATGCTCCGACACGAGCCGGACATCGGCTCGGTGCTCTACATCGGGCCGCTCAAGGCACTCATCAATGACCAGTGGAGTCGGCTGTCTGAGTTGTGTGAGTCATTGGACATCCCTGTTGTTGCCTGGCATGGCGACATAGCGGCTAGCAAGAAGCACAGGTTCGTCAAAGACTCCCGCGGCGTGCTCCTCATCACGCCAGAGTCTCTCGAGGCCCTGTTCGTGCGACGCGGCACCGCTATGCCTGGCCTGATGTCCCGCCTTCGATACGTCGTTATCGACGAGTTGCACGCTTTCATTGGCTCCGAGCGAGGCAAGCAGCTTCAA
Organism: Thauera sp. AutoDN2; assembly: GCF_051280715.1. Taxonomy (NCBI): domain Bacteria; kingdom Pseudomonadati; phylum Pseudomonadota; class Betaproteobacteria; order Rhodocyclales; family Zoogloeaceae; genus Thauera; species Thauera sp. AutoDN2. The sequence goes on from NZ_JBNCAR010000005.1 coordinate 145,680, forward strand.
TCGTTGCTTCACCGCCTTGAACGAACCGTTGGGCGACGGCTCCCTCTCGTGGGCCTGTCCGCGACTCTGGGGGATATGGGGCTTGCTGCCAGCTTCCTTCGGCCCGATGGAGCAAGTTCGGTTGAGTTGATTGTTGCCAAGAGCGGTGGGCAGGAGCTGAAGGTGCTCATCAAGGGCTACGTGGAGAAGCCACCGCGGGTAGAGGAAGCGCCAGACATCGAAGCCCCCGATATGGAGGATCTTGTCAAAGGAAGCACGCTGGAGGTGGCCGAACAGCTTTATAAGGCCCTGCGTGGCTCCAACAACCTTGTTTTTCCGAATAGCCGCAGGCAGGTCGAGATCTACGCCGACTTGCTAAGGCGGGCCTGCGAGCGAAATAACGTCCCCAACGAATTCTGGCCGCATCACGGCAGCCTATCGAAGGAGTTTCGCGAGGAAGCCGAACGGGCACTGAAGGACGGGACGAAACCAGCGACCGCCATCTGCACGACCACGCTCGAACTCGGGATCGACATCGGTTCAGTGAAGAGCGTCTGTCAGATTGGTCCACCGCCCTCCGTAGCGAGTCTGCGCCAACGACTCGGCCGTTCGGGGCGCCGCAAAGGCGAACCAGCCATACTGCGTGGTTACTGTATCGAACCTGAGCTGAATCCGAAATCTGGCCTATCTGATTGCCTCCGCGAGGGCTTGGTCCAATCAATAGCGATGGTCCGCCTGCTCATCAGAGGATGGTTCGAACCACCAAGGGTCGACGGGCTGCACGCGTCGACCCTTGTTCAACAGCTTCTGTCAGTCCTTGCAGAACGCGGAGGCGCCACGGCGGCAGAGCTGTGGGCAAGCTTAGTCAAGGACGGCGCGTTCTCAAACATCACCCGCGATGACTTCGTCCTGCTGCTACGTCACTTGGGGGACAAGCAGCTGCTTATCCAAGACAGTTCGGGCCTCTTGTTGCACGGTGAACTCGGCGAGAAGCTGGTAAACCTCTACGAGTTCTATGCTGCCTTCGCCTCTGACGAGGAGTTTCGCATCGTCTGCGACGGACGGCTGCTGGGCTCACTCCCCGTTTCCCATCCCCTGGTACCCAGCCAACGCATCATCTTTGGCGGCAAACGCTGGCGTGTCATCGACGTAGATTCCGAGAAGAAGATCATCGTCGTAGCGCCGGACAAGGGCGGAACTCCTCCCGCATTCGATGGTGGCGCCGGCATGGTGCATGACGTCGTGCGACAGGAGATGCGCCAGGTCCTGATGGAAGCGAACCCGGTGCCATTCCTGGATGCCGGTGCTGCAGCACTATTGAATGAGGCTCGCGAGTTCTACCAGCTCGCCGACCTCAGCAACAACTGGCTGTTCACCAAGGGCAACGACGCGGTGCTGCTAACTTGGCGGGGCGATTGGGTGAACGATGGCCTTGCCATGCTCCTTGCCAATGTCGGGCTGTCAGCGACCAACGAGGGGGTTGCATTGACGGTGTCGGGTATATCGCCTGACCGGCTATCGGACGCACTAGCGGATATTGCCGAGTTGCCTGCACCAGACCCGATACAGGTTCTCGCGGAGGCGAAGAACCTTCTCCGCGAGAAATGGGACTGGGCGTTGCCCGAACCACTTTTGCGGAGGTCCTTTGCTTCGCTGCACTTAGACCTTGTTGGCGCACAAGCCCTCGCACAGGCCTTAAGGAGCCCCTGATCAATCGATGTTCTGAGCACGCTTGTCCAAGTCAGCCATTTAAACCGACTCCGATGATCGTCGTTTGCGCTCCTTGCTTCATGGTGGCAGCGCGATCTATGTCCTCAGTATTCTTGCCGGCTCTGAATAGTTCAGAGCCTCCCGAATTGCTATTGACATGAAAATATCTCCGTCGCATCCTCTCGGTTCAGCGTCTTAGCAAACAGCGTAAGGAGTCTCCAATGTCTGGTTCCAGCGGCAGTTCTGGCGGTATCGGTTTCTCGAGCGGGGCGAGTAGCTGCGACTCCTTGGTGATCACGACGCAGCTAAATTCTCCGAAGCCCGCAGTGGTGGAGAGAATTGCCGTCGGCGATGAGCTGGATGTGAGGACGATGCAGATGGGGAGCACCACGACAGTCGTTGCGATGCTCAATAATGAGCTGGCGGGCGGTATTGCGTCGCCAGACGTTCAAAAACTTCGAGAGTGCATCGCTGACGGCACGCACTACGTTGCAACGGTGATCGGGAAGAGTGACGGCCAAGTGACTGTCCGGGTAAGCGCACGATGAGTGGCGAAGATGGCACTGGCGCCGACATCGCCGTCGTAGGGGGCGTGTACCGGGAGCGTTGCATGCGCCCAGCCTGGCGCGAGATTTACGGATCGGCGGGCAGGGCGGCCTCTGCAATGGCATCGATGGGGGCGTCGGTGTCGCTGCACTCGTATCTTGATCCGGCAGCTGCCGAGGTGCTTGCTTCGAGGGGTGCATTCGAAGGATTTCACGTCGCCAGAAACGAATCCGTTCAAGAAATCGCCTTCGACTACGACCATGGCCTTGCAACGCCGAGAATTCTGGGGCGAGGAGCGGTTGAGGCGCCCTTACGGGTGTCCGCTTCACGAGTGCTTCGTTTTGGAATGATGGACGGAGATGCAGTCGTTCATGGCCAAAAGGTGGTCTACGACCCCCAAGATGCTTACGCCCCTGAAGCCTTTCACGCAAATGGCTCGACGGCTGACGAACTCGCGCTTGTGCTGAACCAGCATGAGGCTGCCTTGTTAACAGGGGCAAGGGACGCTTCCGTAGAGGCGATGGCCGGCGAACTCATGCAACAGCAGCGTGCAGCCGTCGTGGTGATCAAACGCGGTGCAATGGGTGCCTTGGTCCGTGATCAACACGGCGTGGCGACCGTTCCTGCCTACCAGTCGCAGAAGGTTTGGAAGATTGGCTCCGGAGATAACTTCGCGGCTCACTTTGCTTATCGGTGGCTGCACGAAGGACGAAGCGCTGCAGAAAGCGCGGACCTTGCTTCGCGTGCGACTGCCTATTACTGCCAGACCCGTGGGTTTGCGACCCCTGAGGCGCTGGCGTCCTTCGCTCTGAGCCCGATCGTTCCATCCGAGGCGTTTCTTCAGGGCCAGCGCCCGAAGGTTTATCTGGCAGGTCCGTTTTTCAGTCTGGCTCAGCTATGGCTGATCGAGCAGGCCAGATGCGACCTGTTGGCCGCAGGGTTGAAGGTGTTCTCGCCTTACCATGACGTCGGACACGGAAGCGCCGAGGATGTCGTTCCCCTTGATCTCGAGGGGATCAACGATGCCGATTTGATCTTCGCAGTCGGCGATGGAATGGATCCAGGAACGGTCTATGAGATCGGTTACGCGCGGGCGAAAGGCAAGCCTGTCGTCGTCTACTGTGAGAACGAGTCCGACGAGAACAAGAAAATGATGGGCGGCTCGGACTGCCTGCTCTGCGATGACTACGTGAGTTCGATCTATCAGGCGCTCTGGACGGCTTGCAGGCTATGAGATCAGCCTTGCTCCTGTCGGGCGGCATGGACTCGCTCTCGATCGCCTGGTGGAAAAGGCCCGAGATCGGGATAACGATCGACTATGGCCAGTTGGCTGCCCAAGCCGAAATCACCGCGTCGCAGTTGATCTGTAATCGGCTGGGGATTGAGCACCATGTCGTGCGGATCGACTGCCGTTCGCTGGGTTCCGGCGACATGGCAGGCGCCGATGCCGACTGCCATGCCCCAGCAAGTGATTGGTGGCCGTACCGGAACCAGATCCTGATTACGTTCGCAGCGGCGAGATCGCTGTCACTTGGCGTGGGGAGGCTCATGATCGGCACGGTCAAATCGGACTCAACCCACCGCGACGGCACCTCGGACTTTGTCGACGCGATGAACGCCCTGGTTGCGCTGCAGGAAGGAGGTATACGGGTCGAAGCGCCCGCCATTCACCTTGGGACTGTGGAACTCGTTCGCGAAGCGGGCGTGCCCCGTGAGCTCCTCGCTTGGGCACATAGTTGCCATAAGGCGAATGTTGCTTGTGCCAATTGCCGTGGCTGCAACAAGTACTTCGAGGTACTCAATGAGCTTGATGGACGGCTGGGTTGATCTGGGAAGTCCCCGACCGCGAGAGACTCCGCAGCGCTACGCGCCCTTGAAGTGGCCGCTAGGAGCCCGTATCGCCCTGCCCGTGCCTGCGTTTCCCTCTGGGTCGAGTCGTTCATGCGCAGAGCTATTGCTACAGAGGCGCACAAAGCGCGTGTTCTCGCGACTAAGCTTGGAGATGTTGAGCAAGCTGACCTGGCTGACCTGCCAAGTGCAAGGGACAGGACGCGATGAGCTTGGATTTGCTTTGTCGCATCGTCCCTGCCCGTCTGCCGGAGCGATTCATCCCATTCACCTGCTGGTGATCGATCCGCAGGCCGGCCGATGGCTCAGGTATGACCCAGTGAGTCACGCCTTGGACGAGGTGATTACCCAACTCGAGCCAAGCGGGGTATTGGCTGAGATGCACAGTGTCCTGCCGGCAACATCCGCAACGCTTCTCATCTTGGCGGCAGAGCCAGGCAAGACCGCTGCAAAATACGAAGCTGCGGAAAGTCTTGTCTGGCGGGATGCAGGGGTATTGCTGGGTTTTCTTGCGCTCGCCGCGGAGGCTCTAGGCTTGAACTACTGTCCTTTGGGCGTAACGGGCGAGCCCTGGGTGGGACGGCTACTCGATCAGCCTGGCTTGGCGGGGGTCGGAGCGGCCTTTGTGGGGGCGCCGCCGGACTAGCGGAAGATCAGATACAGGCGCCATGGTCGTTTCACTTGGGCGCACCCCGTTTCGATTCCCGCCCATGAGCTGAGTGATCGTCCGGGGCGAGGACATCATTTCGTGCCACATCACAGCATCTAGCTCGGAAGCGCGGACGCCGATTGCCTTGGAGAACCGCAGGAAGCGTTCTTCCAGCTCAAGATAGTTCCGCTCGACACTCATATCCTCGTCGAAGAAGCGTGCGAGTGCTCCGGCACGGAGGATGTGAATATCGAGGATGGCGACGTCGTCGGCGTCGAGCCAGTTGCGCGCGACCCACGAGGCGGTTTTGAACCCGACGCCTGGCAGCTGAATGAGCCAATCGCGCAGAGCCCGCCCGCTTGTCAGCGGCGGCTGCTCGACTGAAAGGCGCGCAAGGGCGGCACTCAGGTACCGCGCCTTTTGCCGCGCAAAGCGATATCGAATGTGTCGGCCATCGATATCGAGTGGCTCCGATAGCAGCTCCCCGATCTGTGCTTCGGTGGGCGTTCCCTGAAGGGCGCCGCACGATCTCAGCTTCTGGAAAGCGGCGACGCCGACCGCCGCTGGGATGCCATGGCCACCAAGTAGGCAAGCTGCTACCTCTTCGGCAAGGGTGCTTCCCAAACGATATCGAATTGGGGTGCCACAGATCCGCCGCGCGATCACCTGGTATGTCCAGTACGCGGGTGTAGGGAAGGCTTCGACCGCGCCCCATGGCACGCCAGGTAGTGTCTCGGCATCGGGCGGGGGAAGATCGACCTTGATGACCACTGCGCCTGTGAATACCGCGGCAGTTTGCATCATGATGTGCATGCCCTTTCGTTGTAGCGGGTGTTAAGCACCTGCAAGACGTGTTCACGCTCGACAGGATCCATCCGGCCAAAGCGCTCAAACAGCCTCTGGTGCCGTCGTTTGACAGCTTGGCGCTCGCGGAACGTCGCGCCCAAGAACGACGCATCGTGTAATTGCGTGGGCTCCGAAAAGTTCATCCAGACACATTCCTGGCGAAGCCCTCTTTGTGTATTGGCAGAGAACGACACTCTTCGCCACCCTCGAAGTCGTTCTTCGTAGAGGGGGCTCTCGTAGCCCGAGATCATCACCATGCATGGAAGCGCAGCGAGTACATCCAGAAGGCGGGAGTGATCTGCGTCCGAGTACTCGTATCGGTATATCTTCGTCCGACGGCGCGTAGCCGCCACGTAGGGTGGATCTGCGTAGACCAGCTCGTTTCCAAGGAACGCGTACTGTTCCAGGAAAGTGACCGCATCGGCCTGAACCACCTTGCACCCCATCGGGGTGCTCTGCGACCACGCTGAAACAACACGCTCGTCAGCGTCGATGCCGATCGTGGTTTTGGCCGGTCGCTTGTTCCTCAACACGGCGCCGCTACCGAGGTGAGTCTCGATATAGGTTTCATGGGGCGGCATCAGGTTGATCAGCCGCTGATAGCACTTGCCTTTTCCGCCGGGGTAGCTCATGTCGTGAATCATCGTCGGTTCTGACGATGAATGCAAGCGGGTCTGATCGGGGTGACGGGCAAACCCTCCCGTACGGCTGTGGCGAACAAGTCGTGTTTCCCAGTTTTCGCGAAAGACTACTGACCTCTGCCCAGCGTCAATTGCCTTGACACGCCGGGCAGGCTAATTGTCGCCGGCCAGAGCTCTAGCCTCACCAGGCAGCTCAGTTGCGAGAGGCTTGCCTTCGCCAGCACAACCTGAACAGGACGAGGACGTGTGTCTGTCCCGCCACCTTGGAGCTGAGACTCGGTTAAACTCCTTTGTCATAACTGAATTGCATTGCTTGCATGTGAGGCGCGCAGGGTCGTTCGCTCTTGGCCGACAAGAGGCTTGCACTATGCCCAGACCGGGTCGGAACCCGTAAACACGAAATTTACGAAGAGCATGCGCGCCGATCTGTACCCATCAGGTCAGCCCAAGTGCGCCGCTGGCGCTTCTCGTCATGGAAGGTTCTCGTCAGGTTCAACATCCAAAAGTAGCGCCCGATCGGTCCTGAACGTCATCCGACTGTCTTCGATATGCTTCTTAACCGCTTCCTGTAGAGAGTTCGCCTCATGACGTCGGAGCCAGTTCGAGATCGCAGATGGCGACAGCTTGAGCCGGCGCGCGATCTCTGCCCTCGTGAGGCCCTCTCTTTCGAGAAAACTCGCTTTCACCAGCCGCAGCCAGGCATCGAAAGGAGTCTTACGTGGTCGAGCAACGACGGCTGCCGCATAACCTGACCACAACCGGAGCAGCCGCAACTTCCACAGCCACGCCGCAGGACGCACCTCGTAGGGGTCGACCGTTTCCTGGAGACGGGAGTAAAGCCGATCGTTGCCCAAGGAGTCGAAGTCTTCGCCGATCAACTCCTGCAATGCCGGACTGTCTGTAATCTGCCGCCTCACCGCGCCCGCTGTCCTCGCTTCGTTTGGGCTCGCCGCGCGCCACAGCAAGTGCGCAAGGAAAGCGGGCAGAGTCGAGTCCGTCAGGTCGACCTGAACAGGGACCTGGGGAACATGGCGACGAAAGATCTCGCCGACCTCGCGGCCAATCCGATACCGGGCCGCCTTCTCTGACGGCGTGCCGGGCGCCAAGCGGGATTGGCTGTGATGGACGCACAAACTCGAGCCGGGGCAAGCCCACCTCGGACAGAACTCGCAGTAACGCATCTCCCGCAAGCCTGTCGCGGCCAGGCCCATCAGCACAAGTAAATAGAGATCTAGCTCGCTGACCTGGGCCCGGCGCCTTCTCGAAAAGAGGAACTCATAGCACCTGCCAAACAAGGCATGAGGATCAAGGCGCAAGAACTCCCCGTAGTCGACGTCCTTGCCAAGGTCCCAGGTTGTCGTGTTGGTGAGCCGACGAAGTGAGGCGTCTCCTAGGCCGAGCGCACCAAGATCGGCCAGGAACTTGGAGGTTACGACCGGAAGATCGCGCAAGGACGCGGCCTGCTCGGCAACGCGAAGCGGAAGACCCGCAAGGTGCTCACGAAAGAGTGTGTTCGAAGCACGGCGAGAGCGCGGGTTTTCCGGCGCAGCGAATGCTGCCGCGTGATGGAGTAGCGCATAGCCCTCCGCGAGCAACGCAGATGCACTAAGTCGAAAATGTCGAGCTCTCAGCCACTGCGCCTGCATTCAATGCCTAGTGCATTATCAGATCATGTAGCAGAACAACGCTTTCTCATCAGCGCTTTATGACCTGAGGTGTGCACACTTTCTGTTTTGACCGCCGCATTGTACGCGCCGGCGCGCCGCAGGAAACTTCATCCCAATGCATTTAGCTGCACGGAAGTGCTCACGATGGAAAAACAGTTGTCAGCGCAGGAAGTTGCAGCGCTCCTCAGCATCTCCCTGCGAACCCTGGAGAAGTTGATCAGCGCAGGAGAGGCTCCGCCCTACTACTGGGTCGGGCGGTCGAGACGGTGGGAGCCCGCGATCGTTCGAACATGGATCGCTCAGCGTTACGGGGCAGATTGTCTTCCGCCGGAGGACGAGTTGCCAGGGACATCATCAACCACGCGGCCCGGCTGATAAAGCCGACCGCAGAGCGATAAAGGAGGCACCAATGTAAAACGCGACCAAAGCCGGGAGCCATGATCGCGTCTGGGTACAGCGGTACTACAGTGTGGTGACTGAAGTCTCCGCCTGTTCCAGGCACGCGTCAAGATCATCCCCACATCTTTTCGACGAAATCGGGCTTTCCGAGGGCTGCATTCGCCCTTCCGAAGGCTCCCTGGAAACATCGGTCGGTTGCCGATGGGCAGGTATTGCTCAGAAGTAATCGGCGAGCAGGAGACCATCATGTCAGTCAGAAAAGTCGTCACACGGCGCTCGAACCACTTCCGCGCCATCATCCCTTCGCGGAAGAACCCTCATCCCACTCCATGCGAGTCGATCCTCGAGGCGGAATTCGTGCGCTTCCTGGAGCTTTCCCCGACGGTTGCGAGCTTCATCGTCCAACCAATGAAGCTGGAACTGCAGGTCGGGGATGAGATGCAGCGCTATTTCCCGGACTTTCGCGTCTTCCTCACCGACGGGAAGGATGTCTGGTGCGAAGTGAAGCCTGAGGCAAGACTCGCGGTCGCTCGTGTCGCTGCACGTATGTCAGCGGCTCACGCCCGTTTCGCTCGCGACGGCTCCAAGTTTGTCGTCGTCACCGACACGTGGCTGCATCAAGAACCGCGCCGCAGCAACGTCGCAGGCCTGATGTATCACCGTCGCGCCCCCCTCCCTCCGGTCGAGGTGAAGGCGATTGAGCGTCAGTTGCACGTTGCAAGCCCCAAGGTCCTTTCCGACCTTGAGGAACTCCTGGGCAAGGATCTGGCGTGGCGTCTGCTGGGCGCGGGCCTCGTCGGCCTTGATCTTGAAAAGGTGATTCAAGCGGATTCCCAGATTTTCCTGACGGGAGGGCATCGTCATGCTGACTTTCTTGCTTAAGCAGAATCTCGCTGTCGAGATGAAGGGGCGCCACCTTGTACTGACGGGACGCCACATGAATCGCAAGCTGGCCTTCAAGGATGAATTTGGTGAGCCGGTGGTGATGACCGAAAAGGAGTTCTATTCGGCATATGAGAAGAAGGACATCCTGGTCAGCGAGGAGCAGCCACTTCTCGGCCGGGTTCCAAGCGTCCGCAATGCCCCGCCTGACCTCACTTGCTGGCCAAAGGCACACACAGAAGAAGCCCTGCGGCGAGCAGCCTACCTGGACGAGTTGCTCCAGGAGGGAAATGGCGTTCTCCCGGGAAACGGGAAATTGATGGGCTTGATCCAGGGGATCGCGACGCGCAGGGGCGACGCGAAGCCGCCCAGTCCTTCAACGGTGAGACGCTGGGCGCGGATCTACCTGCGTGGGAAATGTACCGTGCGCCTTGTACCTGCCCACACCAAGAAGGGGCGCACCCATGTTCTAAAAGGCCGACTCGAGGAGCTCCTTGAAGAAACGCTCGAGACAAGTTTTCTGAGACCAGAACGCCCTACGGTGAGTCATCTCTATGACGCCTTCGTCTTGCGGGTCGCAGAGGAGAACACCCGTCTCCTGCCAGCTGATCAATTGAAACTGCCATCGGAGATGACGGTCCGGCGTTACATCGACCGGCTTGATCCGTATCTTGTCGACTGCGCTCGCCTCGGCAAATACGCAGCGGATAAGAAGCACCGAGACGCCACGGGCAAGCTGCTCGTGAAGCAGATTCTGGATCGCTGGGAAATCGATCACACCCTCCTGGATCTTTTGGTCGTCGACCCTGTGACCGGCAAGGTCATAGGCCGGCCTTACATCACCGTGGTGCTCGACCGGCGCAGCCGCCTTGTCATGTCGTTCTTGATTCATTTGGCGGCGCCAAATACCGAGAGCGTGCTCAGGGTCATCGAACGTGCCATTCGACCGAAGGACGCATGGCTGGAGAAGCATCCGCAGGTGGAGAACGACTGGCCAGCGCGCGGCATGCCACTGGTCATCGTTCCGGATAATGCCGCGGAGTTCCATGCGTCGGACTTGGTGCTGGCCTTCGACGAACTGGGCATTGAGATCCTCTACCCTCGCTCGAGGGGGCCGCAGATGAAGGGGGCCGTAGAGCGCTTTTTCAGAACACTGGCTGTTGCCCTTATCCACTGCCTCCGCGGCACTACGTTCTCGAATTCACGAGAACGTGGTGACTACCCCGCCGAGGAACGCGCTTGCCTCACCCTGCAGGAGCTTGAGGCGCTCGTCATGCAATGGATCGTCGATGTCTATCACCAAAAACCGCATCGAGGACTCTACGGCAAGACGCCAGCGGAAGTATGGCGGGCTGGAGAGACCGAACGCACCCCACGCTTGCCGAATGATCTGGACGCGCTCGAGGCGGTGTTAGGGCTGCGGCATTCTGCACCCGTTCATCATTACGGCATCGAGCTCGATGGCCAGCAGTACCACTCTCCGGAGCTAGGCGAATTGGGACGACGGCTTGGTCCCAAAGCACGAGTTGACGTCCGCTACCGCGACGACCTCGGGTATCTGTGGGTACGTGACCCGTTCAGAAATACCTTCCTCCAGGTCCCCAACAAGGACAAGGAGATGGTCGGAATGAGCAGGGACATCTACAAGGCAGCTCGGGCACGCGTACGCGAGGAGAAAGGTGACGCCAACGATCAGCGCCAGGTTCGAATCGCATACGCCAGCATCATGACCGAAGCGGAAGCAGCGCGGAAGTCGAACAAGATGCGGCAACGCCGCTTTGCAACCAAGACCAAGACGGATCCAGACGGCCAACCTCGGTCAAGCCAGGGCACGGAAGTTGCAGCGGCATCACCCCTGCCAATTCCGATCTATGAGCCGCCCAGTGAATTGCCGGCGATGAGCATCCGGCCCCGCTCGATCTGACAAGGACGACATCATCATGAATACAACCCAAGATTTCTCCCTGCGGCGGCAGTTCATTGACACCCTGCAGGCACAGCGCGCATTTGAACGCCTCAAGGAGGTGCGGCAGGACACCTTGCGCTCACGGACGAGCAAAGGACTCTTACTTCAGGGCCCCAGTGGGGTTGGCAAAACCACGCTGATCCAGGAGTTCATCAGCGCCACATTCCAGGGCGGCTTTGTGCCTGGAAAGCGCTGCGCCGCGATCAGGGTGGAGATTCCATCCTCTCCGTCGAAGAAGAATCTGGCGACCGCCGTTTTGCTCGCACTGGGGGATCCCTTCGCGACGTCGCGCCGCCATTCAGCCGAGGTGAAGTTCCAGCGAATCGTCAAACTGCTCGAGAACCTGGACGTGGAATTGATCATTCTCGATGAGGCACAACACCTTGTCGACTACAAGCGCGCCACAGCGTACGAAGCGGCCGATTGGATCAAGAGCTTGCTGAATGCTACCCGAACCACGTTCGTCCTCGTCGGCCTGCCGCGAACCGAGCAGCTCCTGTGGGCGAACGAGCAGCTCCGCCGAAGATTCTCGGCCAGCGTTCTTTACGACCGACTGCGCTGGGACAATCGTGAGGACCAGAACCAGTTTGCAGCGCTAGTCAATGCAATCGGTGGGATCCTGCCTGTCCCCACGGTGAAGTTGGTGACCGACGACATGCTCCGCCGGCTCCACCATGCCTGCTTCGGTTTGATCGACTACCTGATCAAAATCTTGGACCGCGCGGTCTGGCTTGTATCCCAGGGACGAAGTCATGGCGTCGACCTGGAGGTGCTGGCAAATGCCTTCAGGGACGAGGTTTGGAGCCAAGTTCCGAGCCATCGCAATCCGTTTGCTGCCGAGTTCAACTTCGTTCCCCTCATCGGGATACACGAGCCGTTCGAGCACTTCGACAACCCCGCAGCCTGAATCGTGAGGATGCCCGGCGGCAACGCCGGGTATTGTGTGATGAGAGTCTACGACGACGTGTTCTACGAGGCCGTCTTTGTCCACCAAGAACGGCTGCGGGCACAACGCACGCGCGATCATGCCCGCCGTGTCATCAACAAGATGATGATGCCGGAAGTGAACCTCCTGGTCCGCGTGGCGCCGCAGCCATGGGAGAGCCTAGAGAGCTTCGCTTACCGCGCAGTAGATCTGAATGGGCTCAGCTCACTCTCGGAAGTCGCCCTGGCGCTGCGCTGGAAACCGGGGCGCGCGCTTTCGTTGGAGCGCTGCCGTCAGCTCATGAATAGCCTCGGAGAGGGCTATACGCAGCTTGAACCCATGATCCCCGCAGAAGTAGATCGCAAGACGGTGCTATTGGATGGCCATCGCTTCCAGCGCGGGCAGTTGGCACTCACGACAAGCCGACTCTGTCCGGATTGTGTGGAGCAGTACGGCTACGGCAAGGCCTACTGGAGCCTCGCTCCTCTGGCCGTATGCGAAGAACATGGAATCTACCTTGTTGATTCTTGCGCATGTAACACCAACACCCTTTTGAGCACGACAAGGCCGGGATATATGCAGTGCGCCTGCGGTGCGAATCTGCGGGATCAACCGCGTCGGCGCGCCAGTAGCGCAGCGCAAAATCTCGCATTGGAGATCGCACAGCGATACAAAACGGCCATCGGCAGCAAACAAGTCGGCCTTCAACGGAACTCGTCGATGTTGCCGCCCGAAACGACACTTTCCGAACTCCTCGACCTCGCGACTTTCCTCGGCTCGGTCAACCCCGACTACGCCAAGATGAATCTGGACCGGACCCGACCAGTCGTAAGACTTTCACACGTTTCCAAACGATTTGAGCTCGCGGCACAAGCTCTCGCCTGTTGGCCAACAGGCGTCTTCCCACTGCTTCGCTTCGCGTACTCGCATCAGAGGGAAGCTCCCTACAGCCCGCGCACCTCCTATCGTGCACTACAGCCCGTCATGCTCGCCGCTGAACGCTGGCTGTCGGCCCGTATGTACAAATGGTTTGCAGAGGCCGTCGCCGCATTCATCCAAACCCCCTCTGCCTGGAAGGCACGTAGCAACAGCCTTCCGGTATGCGAGTGCGCCCGCGGGAGAGGCTGATGCTGGGTTTAGCTTTCGTGCCGACGGTTCTCAAGGCGGAGGGGCTTCTCGGCTATCTGTATCGCCTCGCCGGCATGAACGGAATCTCCGGTGATGAGTTGGTCGAAGCCTATCGCGCTGATGCCGAAGCAGAGACGCATCCTGACGCGCCAGACCACTGGCGTATCGAATCGGACGAGCTACGTCGACCAGGCACGAGCCCTGTTCGCCTCTGGGCTCACCGCGCCACTCGGTGCTGCCCTCGCTGTTTGGCGGAGGCAGCGTACTGGCGCGCTTCATGGCACTTGAGCCTCTATACCTGCTGCACCCGTCATAAGCTTGGACTGATCGACCGCTGCCCATCGTGCAACGAAACGCTGACGAGCTCAACGATGTCGACCTTCGCTTGCGACCAATGCTCGACACCGCTCGAGGGGACACCCGCCATTCAGGCCACCGCCGACGCTCGTGCGCTTCTGATCGCGCGTGAGTTCGAGGAAAGACTCTTGTACAGCAAGAGAACGAGCGAAAAACCGGGAGGCATACTGAGTCTTATCGACTTCCACGAAGTTGCGCTCCGGCTCGGCGTCAGAGCCTCTCCAACTTCGCGAACAAAACCGATGAAGACTTCAAACGTCGGTGCGCTAAGCGTCGCCAGCCCCATCGCTGCACAGGCAGGACAGGCGCTGTCCAACTGGCCACACGGCTTCATGCGCCTTCTCGACTCCATTCGCACTCGACGCAAGAGCGAACAAACATGGCAGATTCCCCGCGCCATCGGCCCCCTCTACCATGACCTCTACAAGGCTTTGGCAGGTAGTCAATTCGACTTTCTTCGATCCGCCTTCGAGGAGTATGTTCGCGACTGCTGGCACGCGCCAGTCGCGCTCCGAAACCGAAACCTCAGCCAAGATCTGATCGAAAACCACCACTGGGTGTCTCGCGGCGAAGCGGCGCGTTCCCTCGGTGTCGATGCCCCGCTGATCGACTACTTGGTAGCTAGCGGGCAGATGCAGTCTCGAGAACACAGATACCCGTCCGGTCGCCAAGCCCGCGTGGTGGATGTAAACCTCGCAGCCCCATTGCTTGAGCGGCTCCGTCAGGCGGTCACCCTTAAGCAGGCAGCGGAACGCCTCGCCATCGGAAAGACTCGCACCCGCCAATTGGCAGAAGCAGGCGTTCTCATGACATTTGGCGGTAAGCCTCGCCGAGGTGCGAGGTGGTGGATTGATCCTGTGTCGCTCGAACAGTTTCACGACACTCCTCTCCTGCCCACGCCGCCCGACACTCCGGTCTTGTCGGTTGCCCACGTCGCTCGACATCTGGCCATGACACAAGCCGAGTTTTCGGCCTTGGCCCAATCGATAGTGAATGGGCGTCTCCGTGCCTTTTCCCCCGGCGGCACTCGCATCCGTTTCGGCAAACTACTGCTCGACGAGCAGGAGATACGCTCCTGGCGTCAGTCCAGACAACGTCAAGCGTCGGGGATGTCGGTCTCGCAAGCCGCGAAAGAACTCGGCGTGAAAGAAGAAGTGGCTTACGCACTTGCCCGACTCGGACTCTTGCGCACGGACACAGAGCGTCACGGTAAGAGGAAGACCCAAACCGTATCTGATGCTTCGCTGAAGAGGTTTCGGCGCAGTTACGTCTTAGCACCGGAACTTGCAGCCCTGCTCAAAACCGACCCAAGGGGCATGGCAAAGCGGTTGATCTCCGCCGGGATCAAACCGGTGGCAGGCCCGAGACTCGCTGGCGCACTGTGCCGACAATATGTATGGCGAAGAGACGTCACCACAACGAGCGGTAAATTCGCCCGTGACCTATTCCTTGCCGCCGGTCGCGCTGATCGCTGTCGTGCTTGACCTCATGCTCATCCCTCTTCCCAATAAACCGCCACGCCTTATTCATCAATATGTTACGGAAAATGAACAGCGCTGATGACTTTGGCAACCAGGAAACGATTATGAAATATACTTTCCGAGTTATTGAAGGCCGTATGCCAAACGGCAAGCCTTTTAAAGAAGGCGTATTTAGCGACAATTTCACGGCTCAAAAGTCCGTGGACGCGCTTTTGAAAGACATTGACTCAGGCCGAATCGAACTCGAAGATGCGCTGGAAATCGCAATCAATCTCCACGAGGATTTTGACAACCTCGAAACATCTATCCTCCTGGGCAGCCTATTCCGAAAGCTAGTCATGTATTTTGAATCGGATGACGTTTATGAGGAGGCATACAAACGCGCCATCAAATTCATTCCAAAGGGTTTCCGCGGCCAGATCAAATGGGCTTACCCAGGCAATCGCCCTTTCCTCCGGATCGCTCATGGCTACTTGCTTACCTTGATGGCTGCGCGAGACGAGCGCAAGGCGAAGGCTTTGGCTAACAAGCTCCTCCGCTGGAGCCCCGAAGACGAGTTGGGCGTACGCCTGCTTGTCAATGACATTAATCTGATCAGCGGCGATTATGTAAGCACACTACCGAACTACCTCGCCCTCACCGGCGAAGCTCCCGTAAATTGGTACCGCGCGGCTTTGTGCGCACTACGGGTCAGCAACTACGTCGACGCCTGCACATATCTGCGCAAGGGCATCGCAGGCAACGTCTACGTGGCAGAAGGGCTCACCGGCCGATTCCCCCTTGACGAGCATGTTTCCGGTAACAACTCCGACCTCAACGGGCCTCGCGCCGCGAGCGAGTATCTCGCTTCGCCCACGAATCTCTGGACGTATGAGGAGACCGACTTCGTCGATTGGGTTTTCAATTCGCCCGATGTGCTGCGCGAACGTGCCGATCTGATGGCGATCAGCGAAGCTCTCGTCTTTGAGAACGACACAGCAACGCGGGCCGATTGGGGCGCGCGCGCTGATGCGTTCGTCAAAGGCATTGATGATCGAGTCTCACGAAAGATGGTTCGCAAGGTAACTACTCGAGCTGGTAAGGAAGTTTGGCCTTGGGCTCGGGCACGCCGCTATCCATTTGGCGAGAAAGCGCCCGTGAGCTAGCAGGGCGACTCAATAGCAGTGAACGCCCCGCACTAGCTGAATGCCATAGACACGCCTCCAGACATCTTTGACTGCAATGATGCACTGCGAACTCGACCCAGACGAGGGCAGACTGAGGGAGGAGTCTCCCGAGTTCGACAGTTACGCTCGCAAGTATTTGTTTTTTCTAGAGCGAACTTTCAAAAATGCCACTACAACAGCGCCAACTGCTCCGGCGCCGCTGGTTTTCCTATCCCTAAGGCATGAAGCACCTCGTTCTGCTCCGTGCTGAGCGTCGACACCCCCGCCACCGGTTCGCCGCCGTTCAGGCGCACGCGGTGATGCTGGATGCGCTGCAGTTGCTCGAGCGTAACCGGTCACTGAGCGGCGTTCTTTGCCCGCCCGCGCCCACGCGGAACAATCCCTCCCACATTCATCAGGGAGGAGCCGGCAGTGACCAGGGCGACA